>CATOLC010000009.1 GCA_951800855.1 uncultured Ruminococcus sp. | reverse complement strand
GTATTACAGGGAACTTGAATGCTGCTGATGGCGGCCAGACGGGCCAGAAACCGATACTCAAGGTGACCGGGGCCAATCCGACGGATGACACAGGTCCCGAACCGCCAGTGAGTGGTTACGGTACGTACAGTGCTCTTCAGATCGCTATTATAGACGAAATTGCAAATGAAATGCACGTGTCTTTGAAGTCAGGTACTACCACCGTTGGAGATCTGATTAAGGCTTTTGAAAAGTTTGGCTTGACGCAGAGCAATAAAATAGTTTAACAGTATGCTGGAAGTATTATATAAACAATTCTAGTGATAAAGGAGAGGATTAAAATGAAACACGAACTGGTAGCTGCTGCGCGCGCTCTTTCTGCTCTACTGGAAATAAGGTGTAAAGATGATGAGGATCTGCAAAATGCTGTATACATGGTAATCAATGGCGATGTTGTATTTGAAAAGCAGAATGGTGACAGAGTTACTTTAAATGAACTTATCGGAGACGGTAATGATTTTGGTAACCAATATAATCGATTTATTGGAATGTTACCTGAGGACAACGATCAGAACTTAAGACGTATGCACCCGCAGCGCCGGACTTTCGGAGCGGGTAGCGATGATGATGCCGTAGTTGACGATACTGATGTTACCGAAAATATCTCTGGTGATGTATCCAAAAATGTTCTGGCACATGCTATTTTTGCGACCAAAAACCTTTCATTAAATGATGAAAAAACAATTAAAGTTTGTGTTGGGAATGAGGTGTTCGACCCTGACAACAGAGATGAACTGGCGGCCGCGAGGGATCACTTGCTAGCGTGTTTACAGAGAACACTGAGTGCTCTGAAGGAGAAATCGCCGTTTGTATCCGGGAAACCATCTGCAATGCTTACCAAAAAAATACTAAGGCTATCGAATCTTATTAAAGATTTTGAAAGGACTAAAAAGACTAGAGGTATATTCAAGAAGAAAGATGCAAATACATTTGATCCGGTTAAATTATTTGGGAAGGCCGTGAGTGCAGGGGTACGCTTTGTTGCGGAGGAGTTTGAAAACCAAGCTGCTTATCACTCTGGCAGTGAAATCGATCTGGCTACTTTGGTTAGGCAGATTTTGAATCTCGTGCATAAGCACGCCAGTAAAAAGGATATTACGAACTATATCAGCAAGTATGCTCGTAATATGAGCGTTTCTCAACTAGAGAGTTTTAAAAATAGCACTGCTGACCTATTCAATCAGAATATACTTGAACTCCCTTTAGATCTGACTGAGGTGGATGTTGCGAAAATGAAGAGTGGCTTATCATATGTTGAGAAAACAGAGATAGTTGAAGCATTGGCTAAAATAAAATCATCTATGTCGCCCGATGGTCCAGATACAATGTGTGAGTATTTTGAAGGTAGTATTTATAATAGATATTATCAGAAAGCTATAAAAAAAGATGTGTCTGATTTTAAAGAAGCTATTTCTAAAAAGAAAGGTAATACGGTAACAATTGAGGAGTTGAAATCGGAAGCGCGTAAACATGATTTAGAGATCAAGTTGAGCACTGATGAAAAGGAAGAAACAGATAATCAAACATATAATGATACTGCGACACCTAATAACGCTCCCCTTGTCTCGAATGACATTCCTGATGTTGATGATAACTCGGACAATGGAAACTCGGATGTGTTTGAAATGTTTAAATTTTCCGACGACGAACAGAGAAAACGCCTTAGCTACTCCGACGATGCGAGGAACTGAGTCAAGATTGCGGGCCCGATATCGATATCCGACGCATCATCAACTGACAGCGACAGAGGTTAGTGATAAATTTTGTTGCCCTGCGGTTATCCTTGAAAGCTACTGAGATTAGCTGCTGTTCTTTGTGGAGTTTATATAGGGGTTGATTTTGTCCCTTTAGTTTGTTGTTTACTCATAATTTTATAGATCTCAGATTTATTAAAGCCGGTAATTTTGCTGGCTTTTTTTGCTGCAATGGGTTTTGCTTCGCCGTCCTTTTCATAATTAAGTGCGATTTCCACAGCTTTATCTATACTATAGTTGGGGTTTTCCGTGGAGGTAGTAGCACCTGGCACAATAATTACAAATTCACCTTTTGCTCCGTTTGAATAAAAATCAATAGCTTCACTTATAGCCATTGTTTTTACCTCTTCATGTATTTTAGTTAGTTCTCTTGCTATAGCTATCTGTCTATCACCAAAAAAATTATAAAAATCTTTTAAAGTAGAAAGAAGTTTATGCGGGGACTCATAAAAAATCATGGTTCTATGTTCATTTTCTAAAAGTTTTAGATGATTTACACGATTTTTTTTATTTTTACTCAAAAATCCCTCAAAAGTAAATCTCCCTGAAGATATCCCCGACAAACAAAGTGCTGAAATTGCAGCATTTGGCCCCGGTACAACCTTAATATCTATTTTAAGATTATAGCATTGTTTTACCAGCTCTTCACCTGGGTCTGAAATTAAAGGCATGCCAGCATCGGATACAAGGGCACAGTTCTCACCGGATTGTATTTTTTGGCAAATTATATTTCCCTTTTCATGCTTGTTGTGTTCAAAATAGCTTGTCATGGGCTTTTTTATATTAAAATGATTTAAAAGTTTCGAGGTAACTCTTGTATCCTCGGCTGCGATAAAATCTACAGTTTGAAGGGTTTTTAAGGCACGTAGGGTTATATCTTCAAGATTTCCTATAGGAGTCCCTACAATATATAATTTACCGCTCATTATTCCCAATCCTTCCTAGAATTATATACTAAAGAAACCTTATAAATTCGCCTTGTTTTTTGAATAACAAAGAAAAAACAAATGAAAACTAAAGCTATAATTTGATTTTTTAAGTTATTTAACTATAAATTATAGATGGCCATATATTTTTTCTGATTCTTTTGAATATTTACCATTTTTTGTTTGTAAAATCAAGTTGTTTTCCACAATTATTCCGGGTTTTGCACCTTTTTTACCTTTTATTAAAAATAATTTTGGTGGTTTGCCTTCCACGTATTCCACAAATCTCAACAATTTAGGTTCGATTTTATTAAGTTTCATATGCATTATTACGTCGCAAAGCCTGTTTGAACGACAACATAAATATAAGTATCCTCCATTATTCAGAAATAAATAGGACAACTTTATAATCTCTTCTATACTTAATGTTTTCTCGTGGCGCGCAATTGTTCTTCCTAAGGTTCTGCAAGGATTTTCATCAGGAAGATAAGGTGGGTTACACACTACAGAGTCAAATGCACCTAAAAAACTTTTATGCTTCGATAAAGACCGAATATCCTCGTTTAAAGGGGAAATTTTTTCTTCTAAACCATTTAATTTTACGGATTTTACCATTAAATCAAATGAAGGTTTGTAAATTTCTACCGCAGTGATTTTGTATGATTTTTCATTTTTGCACCATAATAGTGGAATTATTCCGCATCCTGAACCGATTTCAAGCACATTGGATTTTGCACCAGGGAAAGAAAAATTTGCTAGAAGGACGGAATCCGTGGTGAATGTAATTTCTTCATTTATGACAATTTTAATTTTTTCTCCGAGAGATTCTATTTTTTCAGCCAAATTAATTCTCCTTGCCTTAACTATATTTGTGAGAATTTAGGAATCACCTTTGCGAGGGGTTGTTTTATAAATAACTATTATATCAGAACAACTTTAAATAATTAAAATTTTTGAAAGTATGTAAAATTTCACAAAAATATTGACATTACACACATATATATAATAGTTTTATACAACAGTTGTTTTGTTGTATAAAATTAATTTATGGAGGTGCATTTTTATGCCAGTAATAAAAGTAGAAGGAAAGACAATTGAAATTTCATCGGATGGGGAGAGTATTAAAATAGTTAACTTTTTAAGTGCGGATGAAGCCAGAGAGATACTTGAAGAAGATAAGGAGAAACTACGTCAGTCTCGTGCTGAAAAATTCCATAGTGACGTATTAACGAAGATAGTTAAAGCACTTGGCTTAAAGATGAACGACTGCAAGGATATATTGGAGGACATTATGGACGTTCAAATAAAGACATTTAAAGATTTACAAAAAGTTTACTCAACTGGTCTCGATATTTCTCTTACGTTCCAGCTTACCCCTCCTCGGGCCATCTTTTCTAGCGGTAGTGAGGTTGCTTCCGTGCCGTTAACAGGAGGTGAGGAATTTTTCATGGGATTGCGGAGCGCACTTATAAATAAATGATGACTAGCAAGAAAACTTTTAATTTTTTACTTACACAAGATATTTGTTAGAAAATTAAAGCATTTAGGGTATAAGACCCAAAAACTAAAATAGAGTTTCAATTTACTTCTTGATGTGTTTATTAAAACAATATTGTTTTGAGCTAGGTTTTTAACTATATGCTTTTATACAAAATTAAAAAGACAGCAGTTTTAAATATATCTGCTGTCTTATATCAATGTGTTAGCATCTTCCTATTTTCCCAGACCGCTACCAGTCAAGTATCTTCGGCACCATTGAGCTTAACTTCCGTGTTCGGAATGGGAACGGGTGTACCCTCAACGTCATCAACACTAACTCGCTCTTGACATTAATAATAATATCATTAAAAAATATATTCGTCAACACTTTTTTGAAAAAAATTTTAATATCAGCGTTTTTTATAATTTTTTAAAATATAAATCTTTTTTATTATTATCAAAACACAAAATATGTCTGTTTTATAGTCATATGCCGAAGGGTTTTTAGCTTTTTCATTAGCATATTCAAAGAACGGTTAATTTACCTATTGTATTTTACCATAATAATTGATAAATTCCTTCCAATTTTTAAAATTATAAATTTTATTTTGAGAGTTCTTACCTATAGATTAATAAAGATAGATTTCACCTAAACTTATTTATGTTTATACCGGAAGATCTGAAAAATTAGTCTTTTTATGTATTTTTATCAGTAAATTTTGAGTTGATATTTTTATGATTTTTTATCTGTTCTATCTTTCAGCGAGAAATCTCTTTTTTTAGTTTAGGGTAATAAGTTTTAAACCTCTTTATTATCAATATTGAATTGTAATATTTACCTGCTTAATTATTACCCCTAAAAAACCCAGAAAATATCGTCTGTTTTTGTGTTTTGATAAAAAATTTAAAAGTAAAGAGTTTTTGTTCTGGCTGGATATTTAATCAATACGTATAGTTTTAATAGCTTCTTTTTAGATTTGATTTATTGTAATAAAAATAGTATTTAGTTTTTTAAACTTAAAAACCATAGAATATAACCATATTTTTGTTGCATAGTAAAAATACTTTGTGGAAGTTTTGAACGTTTTATATCTTTTTTGTTATGCAAAAATGTATTATAATGAATATAAAAGAAAAAATAAAGATTTTTATGAAAAATTTCGACAAAATAGGAGGGGAGAAATATGGCAAAAAATAGAGTTAGAGTGAATATAGCGGGGTCTTCATATGTTGTTTTGTCAGAGGAAAACGAGGATTATATCAGAACTATTTCTGAAGATATAGACAAAAAAATCAATGATATCAAAAAAAGCAGCACAGATATTTCTAGTTTAATGGCGGCAATTCTTACAGCGATGGATTTTTGTGATTTTTATAAAAAATCTACATCTGTATCATCAGAGTTTAGTAATAAGATTCAAACCTATATAAACGCTAATGAAAGCCTTAGGCAGGAAAACAGCGAACTCAGAAAGAAAATCAGTGACCTTGAAATGAAATTACAAGCCCTCAGTATTAAAAGTAATATAAAGTAATACAAATTAATATATAAAATAGTTATAATCGAAATTTATATAAAATTTTTATGGAAATTTTTGAGTTTAAAGTATAAAATACTTTATATATAGGGGTTTTAACACCTAGATGTTGAAAAGTGTGTTGAAAATGGGGAAAACTTTTTAAAAATAATTATTTTTAACTCTCTATTATTAATATTTATCCGGAAAAATGAAAAAATGTGGAAAAATCAGGTGAAAATGTGGAAAAAGAAATTAAAAATCAAAAATCGTTAAATTTTATTAAATTATCGCCCGGAGCAAAAATGCCTCAAAAAGCTACAGTTGGTGCTGCAGGCATGGATTTATATGCCTGCTTAAAGCAGAATATTATAATAAACCCTGGCGAAATTATTAAAGTTCCTTGCGGTATTGCTGCTGAAATTCCCGAAGGATATGGGGCGTTTTTGTTTGCAAGAAGTGGTCTTGCAATAAAACATGGAATTACCCTTTCGAACGGAGTCGGGGTAATTGACAGCGACTATAGAGGTGAAATCTGCGTTGGACTATGTAACATAGGAAACGAAAAATATACAATACAAAATGGTGACAGAATTGCACAGATGGTTATATTAAAAGTTGAAAGTTTTGTTGTGAACCAGGTAGACAAAATAAGCGAGACAAATAGGGGAGAAGGAGGGTTTGGTTCTACGGGAAAATGATAAAAAAGTCCCATAAGGATGGAATTTAAGACCAAAATTGTGTTTAATTACGGTAAAACCGAGATATTTCAAACGAAAAGGTATAAGAAATAGGATATAAAATAATGGTTCATGGTATAATTAAATTATATGTTGAATTTTTTAGGAGGATAAAGAATAAATGTTATCTAAGGACATAGGAATTGATTTAGGGACGGCAAATACGCTAGTTTTTGTTAAAGGAAAAGGAATTGTTACAAGGGAACCTTCTGTTGTTGCGGTGGATATCAGGAGCGATGCAGTTTTGGCTGTGGGAATACAAGCAAAAGAAATGATAGGAAGGACACCCAGTTCTATTGTAGCAGTAAGACCTCTCAAAGACGGAGTGATTGCCGATTTTGATATAACTGCAAGCATGCTAAAGTATTTTATTAAAAAAACTGTTAAACATACTTTTTTTAGCAAGCCCAGGGTTGTAGTATGTATACCTTCGGGAGTAACTGAAGTTGAGAAAAGGGCAGTAGAGGATGCCGCAAAACAAGCTGGAGCAGGAGTTGTTGAACTTATTGAAGAGCCAATGGCAGCAGCGATTGGGGCTGGACTTCCGGTGTCTGAGCCGACGGGAAGCATGGTTGTAGATATAGGCGGGGGGACTTCCGAGGTTGCTGTTATATCTTTAGGAGACATAGTTACGGCTTGCTCCGTACGTGTGGCAGGAGATAAATTTGATGAATCAATAATTTCTTACATTAAAAGGAAATATAATCTTCTCATTGGCGAGAGAACGGCAGAAACCATCAAAATATCTATAGGTTCGGCAGTTCCGTACGAAGGAGAAGGTGAAATAGAAATAAAAGGCAGGAATCTTATCGATGGGCTTCCAAAAAATATAGTGATAAGTTCAGAAGAAGTAAGAGAAGCACTTTCTGACCCTCTTGGAAGTATAGTTGATGCTGTGAAAACAACTTTAGAAAGCACTCCGCCAGAACTTTCTGCAGATATAATTGACCGTGGTATAATGCTTACAGGGGGAGGGGCACTGCTTCGTGGGCTTGATAAACTCCTTTCGGATGAAACGCATATGCCGGTTAGGGTTGCAGATGCTCCACTTGATTGTGTAGCTGCAGGTACGGGCGAGTGTTTAAAATTTGCAATACCTAAGGGAAACTATAGAAAACGCTGAGAAATAAAATATTAATCAGATATAGCAATAATTTAAGAATTTATAAAAATAAATAGTAAGCGAAGAAAATCTTTAAGATATTTATTAAGTTTTGTTTTATTATTTTTCTTTATTATTTGCTGGTATTTTAAGACTATGCTTAAAAATACAATAAGTGAAGGGGTTTGGTGAGGTGTTTCAAAGATGAAGGGAATTCTGCTAAAGATATTTAAAAATAAATTTTTCCAGATTACCCTTAGCGTCTTTTTGTTTGCATCAGGACTCTGGCTTTACACTGCTACTTTCCACGAAAACCTTTTTTCAAATGTGGTTAATATAGTGGTTGTTCCTGTTCAGGAGGTTTTGTTTGAGTTAAATAAAAACTTAGATGATATGGTTTCCGATTTTGAAACTCACAATAAATTAGAAGAAGAGAACACGGCTCTTAAAGAGGAAGTTCGCCGTTTGCGTGAATTATCTGTAGATTGTTATAGCATAAAAAGAAAAAATGAAGAATACCAAAGGTATCTTGAATTTAAAAAAGAGCACACTGATTTAAAATTCATTTCGGCGTCTGTAATTGCAAGAGATACAAGTGAACTTTTTTATGGATTTACTATAAATATTGGAACGGGGTCGGGTATTTCAGAAGGAGATTCAGTTATCACGGAGAATGGATTTGTGGGTTATGTTTGTGGAGTTGAACCAAAAGCATCCAGAGTAAGGACTATTCTTTCACCCAATATAAAGTTAGGAGCAATGGACAGTTTAAGCGGGGATATAGGGGTAATATCTGGTAATATTGAACTTTGCGAAAAGGGATTAACCGGCATGACTTTAATTCCATCTCCGAACACAATGAAGGTCGAAGACATAGTTACAACAACAGGTTTAAGTGGTTTGTGCCCTAAAAATTTATTGATAGGCAAGATAAAAGAATTAAGTTACGATAATATAAACTTTACTAATTATGCAGTTATTGAGCCTTTTGAGGATATAAAGAAAGTAAAAAGTGTCCTTGTTATAACAGGATTTAATGGGAAAGGGCAGATTTCACAAGGGGCTATTCAGCAAGGCTCTTAAGGGGAAATAATTTAATAAAAGACCAGACAAGATGGATTTAAAAGGGACAAAATGTCAGAAAATAAGGTGAATTATATGAATAAGACAGAAAAATCATCTATTAAAGCGCACAAAACAATCAGAATTTTTATTTATATTATTCAACTATTTATTTTAGCTTCTATTCAGCAGGTTCCGGGTTTTATACCTGAGATATATGGTGGACGGCCACTGCTTATCTTGCCACTTATTTTAACGGTTGCTTTGCTGGAAGGAAATTATGTAGGTTTTATTTTTAGCTTGGTTTCGGGAATTATAATGGATCTTTCTTTAGGCAATCATATCGGGGTACAATTATTTGTTATAGGAATTATAGGGTATATTTTAGGGAAAGTAAAAGAAAAATTATTTAAAGATAGTGTTTTTACTTTTATTTTTTTCTGTATTTTAATAGAACCTTTCTTTATTATTATGAGGTTTTATTTAAATCAAGGTATTTTTGTAGTTAACCAGGAACATATAAAATTAATGTTTATAAACCATATTATTCCAGGTGTTTTGTATACTATATGTATTTCTCCCGTGATATATTTATTCAATAGGCCTATTTTTTACTTTATAAGAGAAAAGGAGGCTGAGCAAAATTAAAAATGGGAAATTTAACAATATAAGATTTGGGATTTGTTTATTTATAAGTATATTGCCTTTTCTGGTTTTTGCTATAAGGCTTGTTGATTGGCAGATTATAAATGTTGAACAGTACAGAAAAAGAGCACAGAATAACAGTGCATATGTAATAAAGACTGATGCAATGAGAGGGGAGATTTTGGACAGAGACGGCGAAGGGATTGTTATAAATTCCACCGGGTACCGTGTAGTAATAGATAGAGTAGATCTGGAAAAAGACAAAGAGAATTACGTGATAGCAAAGTCGATAAGTTTACTGAAGAGATTGGGAGTGCCGTGGCGTGACATGCTTCCTATAAATTTAGAACTTGACTCTTATGTTTTTATAGAAGGAAAAGATTCCCAGATATCTTCATTAAAAAAATATTTAAAACTTTCAAACGAAGCTAGCGCAGAAGAATGCATGGATAAATTGACTCAAAAGTACAATTGCGAAGAATTTTCAAAAGAAGAGAGAAGATTTATATGTAGTATAAGGTATAACATGGGAAAAGCCAGTGGGGCGAGTGCAAGGGCAATGCCTTATATTTTGGCGGATAACGTTAGTAGAGAAGTTATGGTAGTTGTCTCGGAATTTTCATCGGACTTAAAAGGACTCAGGGTTGAAACTTCTACGGTAAGAAGGCTACCCGATGGAAATTTTGCTCCACATATTATAGGTTATACGGGTTCGATGTCGGCGGAAGAGTACGAAGAGCACAAAGGCGAATACAGCATGGATGAATTCATAGGCAAAACAGGCGTTGAAAAAGTAATGGAGAAATATTTACGTGGCAAAAGCGGGAAAAGGGTTTTGCAAAAAATCCGGCAAGGACAAGTTCTTGGTTTCATAGACCAGGAACCAGCTATTCCGGGAAACACTGTCTTTTTAACTATATCTTCCAAACTTCAAAAGGCCGCCAATCAATCGCTCGGGAAATGGATAGATAAGGCACAGAAAATGGGAGTAAAGGATTGTGTTTCGGGAGCAGCTGTTGTTTTAGATGTACGGGATTTCTCGATACTTTCAGCGTCAACTTATCCAACTTATGATTTAAACAGATTTATTGAGGACAATACTTATTATTCCGAACTTGTAAAAGATAAAGAAGGCGTTCCTCTTTTAAATAGAGCACTAAGCGGTGCATTTGCCCCGGGTTCGGTTTATAAACCGCTTATAGCGTGTGCGGCTCTGCAGGAAAATCTTCTGGAGCCAGATGAGACCATACGTTGTAATGGAGGTTTTAGTTATTATAGAGGATATACGCTTAAATGTATGGGGCGTCATGGTAATATAAATGTATTAACTGCTTTGGAAAAGTCTTGCAATGTGTTTTTTGCTGAGCTGGGAAGGCGGTTGGGTGCAAGAAAAATTGAGCAGTATGCACATAAATTTGGTCTAGGATTATCAACCGGAATAGAACTGCCTGAAAGTGAGGGAATTGTAGCAGGGCCTGACCATTGTGCTCTTAATGGGACCCATTGGTATGAGTCTGGCTCATCTCAGGCGGCAATTGGGCAATCTGATAACATGTTTACGCCTATACAATTAGCTACATTTGCAGCTACGATAGCTAATAATGGACAGAGATTAAAGACACATATCATAAAAAAGGTCATGGATTACAAAAGAAATAAAAATATAGTTGAAAACTTGGTGGAAAATGTGGATAATGCAGAAATATCTCTAGAAAATTTACAAATTGTAAAAGAAGGTATGAGAAAAGTTATTCTTTCTGGCACAGCCAGAGATTTTGCGAGCTATCCTGTTAATATAGCAGCAAAAACAGGGACAGCACAGAATGCTGGTTCTGACCATACAACTTTTATATGTTTTGCTCCCTACGAAAACCCTGAGATTGCCGTCGCTGTAGTGATTGCTAATGGTAAACATGGAATTATTTCTAAAGGGGTTGCAAGGGATATTCTTGATACATATTTCAACGTTCAGACGGCAAAAGAATAATTAGAATTTTTCTGTTTTAATTGTAGTAAAATAACTTTAAAAATGTAAATTATAAAAAACAAAAATATTTTTCTGTATATTTTTTATTCTACTTGTTAATTTTTGTTGGACGACAAAAAAGGAGTCCCAAAACATCAAATGCAAAATAAAAAAGAGGGGATTTTGTATCCCCCTAAACGACCGGGCCCCCCCAGCGCTTCAAGCTTTATGATTTAGTTGTCTTTAAATGTTAATTTGAGAAGTTATTCAACTCCCAAGAAAAATTTTGTAATGTCTTCAATATCGGGATTTCCGGTATCTAGGCTTGCTTCATGGGCAATCATAAGTGCATTTTTGCAGCATTTAATTTCGTGCTCCGCTTCTTTTTTAGAAAAAGTATTTCCCCAGTTATCATAATATACATCTTTTTTAAAAATTTTCTTTTTTCTTTTCAGTCCGTATTTTTCGGCATCTTTTATTTTCGTTTCAAAAATATGTCCGCCGGAAGCTGTAAGATTATCATTGTCTATTTTGTCGATATTTTTATTATCCATAATAGGTCATCTCCTATTCTATATTATTAAACATGTCAATATATTCTTGCCACTCTTTTGGATGTTCTTCTTTGCTCTTTCTGATTTTTATCAGCATTTCTGCGTCTTCTTTGGAGTAACTTTTTCCATTATCACGTGTATCTATATATTTATCTTTTTTAAAAATTTTCTTTTTTCTTTTTAGCCCGTATTTTTCGGCATCTTTTATTTCCGTTTCAAAAACATGTCCGCCAGAAGCTGTCAGGTTATTATCATCTATTTTTTCTGTACCTGGATTTTCATTTAAAATATTGTTCTGTATAAGCGAAAAAGCCTTGTTTCTTAACTTTTCCATCTGATTAAATGTATTTTTATTTTTACTAGTATCCATATTTGAACCCCCTTTAAAAAACAAATTACTATTATTGATTATTATTAGATAATCAATAATAGTATAACACACAACCCACAAAATCACAAGTAAACAAGGTTAAATCAATTAAAAAACTGTACAAATTATAATACAATAGTTTGATAACATTAAAAATTGATTAGTATATTATGGTTCCATCTTTGGCATTAATGGCATCTGTCACTTTTTCTAAAGAGCAAATAAAAGCTTTTCTGTTTTTCTTCCCTTTTATAAATTTAATTGCAGCTTGAACCTTTGGAAGCATGCTCCCTTTACCGAATTGACCTTCATTGCAGTAAGTTTGGGCTATATCTGCCGACATTTCCTTGATTTCTTCCTGATTTTCTTTTCCAAAATTTAAATATACTTTTGGGACAGATGTTAACATCATTAAATAATCGGCGCCGATTAGGTCAGCAAGAACAGCACTTGAAAAATCTTTATCTATTACAGCGTCAATTCCAGCGTACTCTCCGTTTTTTGTTTTTATAACTGGCACACCGCCTCCTCCACAGGCAATCACTATAAATCCAGAATCAAACAACTTTAAAATGGAATTTTTTTCTAAAATATCAATAGGTTCAGGAGAAGCCACTGTTTTTCTATATCCTCGTTTAGGTATTTCCATATAGGTAAAAAATGGATTTTCTTTTTTTAAAGTTTTTACCTGTTCTTCGGTATAGTAATTCCCAATTGGCTTAGTGGGAGTGGCAAAAGCTGGGTCATCTTTATTTACTTCCACTTGAGTTATCAATGCAACAGCTTCTTTATTTACACCTCTTTTTTTTAGTTCATTTTGTATACCGGTTTTAAGGTGATATCCGATGTAGCCTTGGCTCATAGCGCTACATTCCGGCAGGCCAATTTGTGGTATTTCTTGTTTTTTTTGAGCTCCTTTTTCAAAAGCTAAATTTATCATTCCCACTTGAGGTCCGTTTCCATGAGTTAAAATCACTTTGTGTCCCTTACAAATCATATCGGCAATATGGGGAACTGCAGATTTTACATTTTCTATTTGTTGGATGGGTGTGCTCCCAAGGGCATTTCCTCCCAGTGCAATAACTATTCTTGAATTCATTAAATTTCCTCCGCATAAGGAACCTGTTGGGTAATACAATGGATATTTCCCCCACCAAGAAGAATTTCTCTTGCGTATATACCGACTATATCTCTGTCCGGAAAGGCTTCTTTTAAAGTTTTTCGGGCATTTTCATCGTTTGGATCTCCAAACATAGGGAAAATGACAGCCCCATTTACTATATAGAAGTTTGCATATGAAGCAGCAAGTCTGTCTCCTGGGTTCCTCGGGAGAGTTTCATCCACAGCATCCACCCCTCCGCTTTCCTCATCGGTTATTAGAACAGGTTTTGGAAGTAAAAGTTTATGGATTTTTATTTTTCTTCCTTTAGCGTCTGTTTCGTTTTCCAGTATATCCATGCATTCCTGGCAAATTTCATACTGCGGGTCATTTTTGTCATCTGTCCAGGCAAGAATTGCTTCTCCGGGTTTTACAAAACTAAAGATATTATCCACATGTCCGTTTGTTTCATCATTGTAAATTCCTCGTTTTAACCAGATTATTTTTTGTATATTTAAATATTCTTTAAGTTTGTTTTCTATTTCTTCTCTAGAAAGTTGGCTATTTCTTCCTTTGCTCAAAAGGCACTCTTCTGTAGTCACCAGAGTTCCGTCTCCATCCGTGTGGATGGAGCCACCTTCCAGGATAAAGTCTTTTGTACGGTAGTAATTTTTTCTTTCAATTTCACAAATTTTTTGTGCTACTTTATCATCCTTATCCCAAGGGAAATATAGTCCGTCAACAAGTCCTCCCCATGCATTAAATTCCCAATCAACACCTCTAACTTCTTTTCCGTTTGTTACAAAAGTGGGGCCACAATCCCTGACCCAAGAATCATTATTTGAGATTTCTACAACTCTAACACTTTCCGGTAGCCAGTGCCTTGCATTGGAATACTGGTCCTCATTTGCACAGACTGTAACGGGCTCATATTTTGCAATAGCTTTTGCAACTTCTACAAACACCTTTTGTGCAGGTTTTCCGCCGAGCCTCCAGTTATCTGGTCTTTGGGGCCAGATGATATATGTCCCCGAATGTTTTTCGAATTCCCCCGGCATACGAAATCCGTCTGTTTTGGGTGTACTATTTAATTTCATTCAAATCTCTCCTAGTCTATTTATTTTATATTTTTGCTTTTTTGTTTTTATAGTTTTTTAATTAAAATTTATAAGGGAAAAATAATAATTTTAGAAAAGACTTCCTGCAAAATTAATTTTTAGGGCAAATAATTTTTCAATTTTTACGTTTTTGCACTGATATTTTCAAAATTTACGGTTTCGCAGATTTTGTAATTTTACCATTTATACGTTTATGCCCCGACGCAGATTTGATTGTGCAAGAGATCTAAAGTAAAAAATTTAAAAGGAACCGAAATTTGTATGTGTATTAACTTTTATTAATTAAAATAGATTTTATCTTTTTCTCAATATAAAAATGAACAAAAACAAGCTTAATTTATTATTTGTTAAGACAAAAACTAATAAACATTTAAAATTTACTTAAGCTCTTTTGGGAGTTTTTTGGCACTTACAGCTCTAATGGCGATAATCTCTCCTATTAAAACTGTAACGATAGTTCCTGCTAAAACTGGCAGTTTACCGGCGAGCTCTTCGGAAGTGAGGTTCAAAGGTACAATACTACAAATAATTGAAATTATGAGCAGAACCATGGGAAGATATGCCATCCATAAAAGTTGTGTTTGACTCCCTTTCACCATAAAAGGTCTTTTGGCTTTTGGGTCTATCCGGCGGAGCTTTAAAAATGCTGGAAGAACAATTACATAAGAAAATAGGAGCATAACCAT
>CATOLC010000008.1 GCA_951800855.1 uncultured Ruminococcus sp. | reverse complement strand
TCTCAAACCAAGGATGATTATCCAAAAGACAAACAAACCTCTGCCCAACCATTCCAGTGGCACCAAGTATCCCTATATTATATTTTTTCATGATATTCCCCCCCCTTAAAAGTCAAAAATAAACCCCTTTTTAAAAATTAAAAAACTATCTCTCAAAATAAACATTAAAAAATTAATTGCATTAAAATAAGATAAAAAGTATAATTATCTTAAAAGAGTTTAAGGTTATTAGTAATTTTTAAATCTATAATATCATTATACTCAAAGACCTGTCAATTTGTTTTTATTTTCTCAAAATATTATCAGCCATCCTAGTACACTTGGAGTTTTCCTATACATAAAGTTTAAAACCTTCTCTTTCATTTAGAATATCGCCTTTTAACCTTCCCTGAACGGTCAGAAACAACTATTGATTGGTGATTTTAAAAACAAAATGGAGTGCCACTTGCAAGGGGATATACAAGTACTAAAGAGCAAAAGCAAGTTCTTTTAAATTACTGTTTTAAAGTATTTTACGCTAAAACAATTACCGTATTTTTGTGAATTTTCTAATATGATATCCTCTCTTATGACACTCTCAAACAAAGTAGCTATTTCAAAAGTTATTTTGAATATTATATAATCAAATATTTTTTATTTATGGAGGACATGCCTTGTATAATAACACTAATTATAAAAATACAGAAATTTTTAAAAAAAGTTCTTTTAATTATTTTTTGCCAGAAAATCTGATTGCTCAAACCCCAATAGAACCTAGAGATTCCTCCAGAGTCCTTGCTCTCAATAAAACAACAGGAGAAATAAATCACTGTAAATTTTATAATATAGTTGATTATCTGCAGCCTAACGACCTTTTGGTGCTTAATAATTCAAAAGTCCTTCCTGCGAGAATATACGGAAAAAAGTCTGACAGCGGAGCTTTGGCAGAGTTTTTATTGCTTTCCCAAATTGAAAAAAACGTGTGGAAAACTCTTTGTAAACCCGGAAAAAAAGCTAAACCCGGCAGCAAGTTTATATTTAAAGACGGAATTCTTGAGGCCACAGTTGAAAATTTGACTGAAACTGGCGAAAGAATCATCAAATTCGGTGAAACTCCTGACTTTTACGAAAGACTCGATAAAATCGGACAAACTCCTCTTCCTCCGTATATCAAAAGAAAACTCAACGATTCTTCAAGATATCAAACTGTATACGCATCCAGTCTGGGTTCCTCCGCCGCTCCAACCGCTGGACTTCACTTCACATCCAGTTTGCTTGGAAAAATCAAGCAAAAGGCTATAAATATCGCCTTTGTTACACTACATGTTGGGCTTGGAACTTTTCGACCAGTAAAAGAAGATAATATACTAAATCACAAAATGCACTCTGAATTTTTTTCAATACCCAACGAAACTGCTCTTGCGATTGAAAAAGCCAAAACAAATGGGGGTAGAATAATAGCCGTGGGAACTACTTCTTGCAGAGCCCTTGAGACTGTGGTATCTTTGTATGGTAAAGTTGTCCCCTGTAGCGAAGAAACTGATATATTTATATATCCCGGATATCAGTTTAAAGCAATAAATGGGCTTATCACAAATTTTCATCTTCCGGAAAGTACTCTTATAATGCTGGTTTCTGCTTTTGCCGGGTACGAAAATACTATGAATGCCTATAAAACTGCAGTAGAACTAAAATATCGGTTTTTCAGTTTTGGAGATGCGATGCTAATAATATAAATTAGGAGAAATATAATGTATATACTAGATAAAAAATGTGAATCTGCCCGACGTGGAAGATTTATTACTCCCCATGGGACAATAGAGCTTCCAGGGTTTATGAATGTTGCTACCTGTGGAGCAATAAAGGGCGGACTTTCTGCAATTGACCTAAAAAATCTCAAATGTCAAGTTGAACTTTGCAATACGTATCATCTGCATCTTCGTCCAAAAGATGAGACTATCAAGAATTTAGGAGGAATAAGGAAATTCACCTCATGGGATGGTCCTGTTCTTACAGATAGTGGCGGATTTCAAGTGTTTTCGCTAGCAAAATTAAGAAATATCACGGAAGAAGGAGTTAACTTTTCTTCCCATATAGACGGACATAAAATATTTATGGGGCCTGAGGAAAGCATGAGGATTCAAGCTAATCTGGGCTCTACTATTGCTATGGCATTTGATGAATGTATAAAAAATCCGGCAGAATACAGCTATACTAAAGATTCCTGCAAAAGAACTACTCGTTGGCTTTACCGGTGCAAAAATGAAATGGACAAATTAAAAAAGCTCCCAGATGCAATTAACCCAGAGCAAATGCTTTTTGGAATTAATCAAGGAAGCACGTATAAAGACATAAGAATTGAGCACATGAAGGAAATTTCTGAACTTAATCTTGATGGCTATGCAATTGGCGGGCTTGCCGTAGGCGAAAGTGCTGAAGAAATGTATGAAACCATAGAAGCTGTTGAACCCTTCCTACCAAAAGATAAACCAAGATATTTAATGGGAGTGGGAACTCCTGCAAATATAATTGAAGCTGTCGCAAGAGGAGTAGATCTTTTTGACTGCGTTATGCCGAGCAGGAATGCCCGACATGGACATATTTTTACCTGGAGTGGCAGATTAAATATTTTAAACGCAAAATATACCCTCGACAGCCGTCCTCTTGACGAAAACTGCGATTGTCCTACTTGCAAGAGCCACTCTAGAGCTTATATACGTCATCTTTTTAAAAGTGGAGAAATCTTAGGACTTCGTCTGGGTGTTATTCATAATCTTTATTTTTACAATACATTAATGGAAAAGATTCGTGAGGCTTTAGATGCTGATTCTTTTCCAGAATTTTATAAAAATTATCGAAACTCACTTTAGATTTTTTTCTTGGTTATATCCAAAGACCTTTGAAAACATTTTATTTATTCTATGTGCTATTTTTATTAAATCACCAAAAAGAAGTAAAGAGATTTCCCACTGAAAGATAGACTAGATTAAAATTATAAAAATATCAACTTAAAATTTACTGAGGAATATATATAAAAAGACTAATTTTTCGAATTTGTTGGTATAAACATAAATAGGTTCAGATAAAATCTATCTTTATCAATCTATATGTAAGAACTCTCAAAGTAAAAACACGTCAAAGAAGTAGGCTTATTATCTTAATGACACTTAGTTTTTTGCAGACACTCATAAATTTTTTAATTTATAAGCTATTTGTATTCCGTAAAAACAACCCTTTTTATTAGTTACTTTAATTAGATATGCATATCTAATTATTAATTTTTGTCCCTAACTCGGAAACATATCTTATCGCCATACTTCCTGCGACAGCTCCATCTGCCGTCGCTGTCGTTATCTGGCGTACTGGCTTCAGCCGACAATCTCCTGCAACAAAAACACCTGGAATATTTGTTGTACATTCTTCATCTGAAACAAAATACATGTCTTTATTCATTTTAACTTGACCCTTGTATATTTCATTATCGGGCTCATATCCTATAGCAATAAATACCCCGTCTACAAGTATTTCCCGACAATTTCCATCTTTATCCTCTATAACAGCAGAATTTACAATGCTTTCCCCTTTTATCTCCCGCAATCTGCTTTCCATAAGTCTTTTTACATTGTTTTTGCCCTCTACAAGAGAACAAAGATATTTTTCTGCCCTTAAATAGTTTTTGCGAACCACTAAACTGACCTCTTTACAGATATTAGACAAATAAATGGCGTCTTCAACAGCGGTGTTCCCACCACCTACTACAAAGACATTTTTCCCCTTAAAAAAAGCCCCGTCACATATTGCACAATATGAAACCCCCCTACCGGAAAATTCTTTTTCACCTCGGCAGCCGAGAGTCCTCCTCTTTAGGCCATTTGCTATGATAACTGCATGGGAATGATATTCTTTTTGGTCTGTTTTTACAATTTTAATATTGCCATTTAAATTTACACTTTTAACTCTCTGAAATACAAATTCTCCACCCATACTGCTAACTTGTTTATGCATAATTTCCGAAAGGGCTGAACCAGATATACTTTTAAAACCCGGATAATTTTCTATTTCATTTGTTAGTGCCATTTGTCCACCGTAAACTTCTGCCTCTAACAAAACAACAGAAAGCCCCGCTCGCAAAGCATATATAGCCGCTGTAAGCCCTGCGGGCCCAGCCCCTATTATTAAAACGTCTATCATTAAAACTCCTCTTAATGCATAAAAATTTTGTCGAATTATTGTATTCTATTTATTTATTATATTCACAATTTGTCTTTTTAGATCGTCCTTAGATATAAACCCTGTATGCCTATTTGCCACTTCTCCGTTTTTAAACAAAATAACAGTAGGCACAGACATAACTCCAAATTTTTGAGCAATATCAGAAGACTCATCTATATCTAGCTTACCAGTTATCATATTGAGCTCTTTGTCTTCAGAAATTTCATCTATTATTGGGGATAACATCTGGCACGGCCCACACCATGTTGCAAAAAAATCAACCAGCACATAACCTTCACTCTTTAAAACTTCTCCTTCAAAATTTTGAGAATTAAATATTTTTACCATAATTCGTTCCTCCTAAAAATTATTAATTTATATAAAATTTATAAAAATTTGCATAAATAGACCCAGCAACGTCAATTTTCCTTAATTCTAACTAATTATAGAGCCAAATTCTATAGATGTAATTATATGTATAAATAAAAGAAATGTCAATAAAAAAAGGATAAAAATTATTAAGGATGAAAATATTTCTATTTCCTTGCCCCTAACTCAATCTATAGTTGCAATACTATATATTACTGCGTTTTATGATTGTGTTTTAATGCAAAATAACCTCACTGATATTCAATAATGATATAAACATATATTAATTAAAATTTATTATAATAATTATTGACAAAAACATGGAGTTCTGTTATTATAGTTACATACAATACTTATAAAAATATAAGTACTGTATGTAAAATATACTTTAAAAGGAGTGATAGTTATGGCAATGACAGCTGCACAAATTAAACAGAGTCTACAGAGGATAGCTTTAGCTTTGAAGTTGGGAGGTGTGGGTTACAGAACCACATCAAAAGGGCAGAGCAAGGTGTTAGTATTAACTTTTGACAATTTCAATGGTAAAAATTTTATATCGTTTCAAGATGCTATTGAAAAATGTGAAAAGTTACCCGAAGCGGATGCAGATATTATAGAAAATTTAAACGACTATTTTGATACTGTGACCCCCCTGAATAATACTGTGGCTACGATAAGCAGCCAAAAGAAAGGTGATTTTTATCTTTGTGCTCCCAAAGACAATTCTAGATTTGACGCATTGGTAGATGCTGCCAAAAGGCTTGTCTTTTAGGCTCACACAGTAAAAAAATTGCTGATTATAACTAAAAACACTTTAAAAGCATGTAAAAATACAGCTCTTAAGGTGTTTTTGTTGTTTGTATAGTTAAAATTTCCGAAGTCCCAAAGGCACAAGTCTATCCCTTGGGAAATTTAGCCTCCCAAGGGGTGATTTTTATGGCTTTTTTAAAGACCAATCATCTCAACTCTTATAAAATATCCTCTGCTATGCTTACAAACCGGACAAATCTCCGGAACCTCTTTACCTCTGTATATATGCCCACAGTTTAAGCATATCCACCCGGTTTCCACATCAGAAACAAAAAGCTTATTATTTTGCAAAAGATCTGCAAATTTTCCAAATCTGTCCCCGTGAACTTTCTCGATTTCAGCTATCATATGAAAAGAAGCTGCAACATCATTAAAGCCTTCTTGCTTTGCCTCATCTCCAAAGGCCTTATAAATTGGGTCATGCTCTTCATACTCATTGTGCTGGGCACTTTTTAAAAGATCCAAAGGATTTTCATAAATATCTATAGGATATCCACCTTCAATATCTATTGTGCTCCCGGCTAAATTTTTTAAATAGTTATAAAATATCTTTGCGTGCTCTTTTTCTTGGTCCGCTGTAAAAGTAAACACTTTTTCTATTACATTAAGCCCCTCTTTTTTGGCTTGTGATGCTGCAAAAGTATACCTATTTCTCGCCTGGCTCTCACCTGCAAATGCTTTCATAAGATTCACTCTGGTATTGCTGTTTTTAAAATCTACTGCCATTTAAAATTCCTCCTTATTAACCTTATTTAATCATAATAAAGTTTCACTTTTAAAAAATCAAGCAAAATTTGTTGGAAACTCCAAACAATTTTTTTGTATAATTATATAGATAAATTAGATTTCGGGGTGATAACAATCATTTTTGTAATTTTAGTTTTTTCTTATTCTAAAAATATATATAATTATTTTATTTGAGAAAAATATGTGATATAATATAAATTAAATACTCAAAAGGGGGAAGCTGGTATGAAAGAAAAAAACAGTTCCGCAGTTGTTATAATTTCCGGTATAATCGCATCAGTCATAGCAATAATGTCATTATCCATATCTTTATTTGTAATTCTCGATAAGCGCAGAAAGAAAAGAGAAGAAAAAGAACTTGAGGATTACTTAGAAACTGCAATACAGTAGTGTTTTAAGTTTTTTCATAATAAAAAGCTTAAAAAGAAATCCTTTTGAGACGTTTAGGGCAAACAAAAAATCCTCCATCTAGGCGTCTCTTTAGTTCTTAATTAAGATGCAAAAAATACTTTTAAATATATCTTGAAATATTTTTAGTTATATTCCAGTTGTATTTTAGATATATTTTCAGAAGATAAAAATGCAGAAATTTCCAATCCATGCCACGAGTAAACACTGAACATTTAAAAACAATCCAAAGAGGAAATCCCTCTTCGGATTGTTTTTAGTATATATTGTGAAAAATAATCTCATTAAATCTGTTTTAAATAAGAAATATAATGATAATTGTGCGTATTTAAAATATTTCCCACAAAAATATATTATGAAATTTATATATAATTATCTTTGTTCTCATATAAAACAATTGCCGTAGCTAATTCATCCGTATGTGAAATGCTTACCGAAAAAGATTTATTGGTACCTCCATATAATTGAAATGCGTTTCCGGAAAGTAGAACATACGGTTTGTTAATATCATTTCGTATTATTTGAATTTCTCTAAATTTAATTCCTCTAAATCCTGTGCCAACCGCCTTTGAAAATGCTTCCTTCGCACAAAAATTTCCTGCTATGCTTTGTACTGGGAAATTTCTTGATTTTAGCTGTCTATGCTCTTCTTCTCCAAGTATTCTATATAAAAAACTTTCATTTTCCATAGCTTTTTTAATTCTTTCAATTTTTACTATATCAATTCCAACTTCGAACATGATGTCCCCCTTAACCATTAATTAAGTTTCATATGTCTTTATTATATTTTAAAAACGCTAGCACAATCAACATTTTTTGTTTGTTTAGTTATAAAAATTCTTAATTTCATAAAGATTTCATAATAGAAATATATTGAAAAATCTAATAATACGGTGTAAAATGTTATTATTAATGGTGGTGGTCGTATGGAAAATAGTAAGAAAATTTTGTTGTGTATTGAAAAACTCAAAAATGAATATCCGGATGCAAAATGCTCTTTAATATACAGTAATCCTCTTGAAATGCTCATAGCTACTCGTCTTTCTGCTCAATGTACAGACTTAAGAGTTAATGCTGTAACGCCGGCTTTATTTGAAAGATTTAAAAGTGTATATAGTTTTGCAAGTGCTGATGTCCACGAAGTGGAAGAATACATCTGCCCTTGTGGGCTTTACAGAACCAAGGCAAAAGATATTATAGAAATGTGCCAAAAAATAATAAAGGATTTCGATGGACAAGTCCCTAATACTATGGATAAGCTTACTTCTCTGCCGGGAGTAGGAAGAAAAACTGCAAACTTAGTTTTAGGCGATATATACGGAAAACCTGCTATCGTTGTAGATACTCATTTTATCAGAGTTACACGCCGGCTCGGATTCCATAATTCTAAAGACCCTCTATTCATAGAAAAAACTATGAAAAATATTATTCCTGAAGATGAATCAAATTTATTTTGTCATAGAATAGTTTTTCATGGCCGTGCCGTCTGCAACGCAAAAGCTCCTAAATGCAACCAATGTAATTTAAGAAACTTTTGCAAATATTTTTCAATGTTTAATTCTGATATGATACAATCCTAATAAAATGATATTTTATATTTAAATTATCTAAACATGCGTTTTTATAGTCGAATAACTCAAAAAGTGTACCATAAGTTTACTGAGTAAAAAGATTAGAAAACAAGAACCGGACAGGCGTCCAGTCATTAAGGGTAATATTAATTTTTATAATTTATAAAAGGTAAAAACATTTTTAAAGTTATTCCACTATAAATATTAGCCCAAAATTTGCCGGTACTAACCAGCAAAGTAAATTTTAATAAAATTCTTCTTTACTCCTAGTATCCAGTCAGTACTCTATAAATTTTAAAATTAATTGGTCATTGAAGTTTATAATATTTGCAGTCTCTTACAAATAAATCTTTTTAGAATCTTTTTCAGTAAAATATTTAACGATATTATCGCAGCAAATAGAATAATCTCTAAAAAAGACAAATTGCCCACTGAAAACAACCCTTGAAGAAAAATTAATGCTAAAATAAATGCTGCTAATACCGATAAAATAAGGATTTTCCGCTTCAAATTAAGAGGATGGGATATCTCACATATCAAAGCAATTTCTAAAGTTCCTGTTAATATAACGCACAGGGTAGAGTATTGTCGATAAGATACTCCCAGAAACTTATATGATAAAATACATAAAATAATGCTTAAAATTATAGATACTGCTGTAGGAACAGAATGTTTGAGTATGTTTTTAATAAAACTATCTTTGATTTTTTCTGAATTTGCCTCCAAAGCAAGAATAAATGAAGGTATCCCTATTGTAAGGGAACTAATTAATGTCATCTGAATTGGAATAAAAGGGTACGGAACCTGAACCATCAGAAATAAAACCGCTAGTGCAAATGAATACATTGTTTTTGCTAAAAAAAGAGTTGATGCCCTTTGAATATTATTAATTACTCTTTGTCCCTCTGAAACAATACTCTGCATAGAAGAAAATTCAGAATCTAATAACACTATTTGTGCAGTACTCCTCGAAACATCGCTTCCTTTAGCCATAACTATACTACAATCAGCTTCCTTTAGCGCAAGTACATCATTTACCCCGTCGCCTGTCATAGCAACAGCATGGCCTTGTTCTTTAAGGGCTTTTATTATATCTCTTTTTTGCAAAGGACTTACCCGCCCGAACACCGTATATTTTTGGCTAATCTTATTTAAATCCTCGCCTTCTTTTATTTGGGACATGTCTATGTATGATGTATAATCTTTTATCCCAGCATCTCTTGCAATGCTTGACGCCGTTAATGGGCTGTCGCCCGAAATCACTTTTACATTTACTCCTTTTTGCTCAAAAAAACTAAAACTGCTTTTAGCTGTTTCTTTTATTTTATCTTTAAGCAAAATCAGAGAAACCGGAACTATGTCATCCGGAAGCTCCCTGTTAATAAAGCAGTTTTTAGATTTAGCCAAAATAAGCACTCTATAATCAACTGAAAACTTCTCAATTTCTTTCTTTAAATCTTCATAATTATCCTTAAATATAACTTCAGTGGCTCCTATTATATAACTCCCATCTTTTCCTAAGGAAATTCCTGCCCATTTTCTCGCCGATGAAAACTCAATTACCTCTTTCGGTGATATATCTGATAAAATTTTGCTATTTTTAAATCTTCTCTTTAATGCATTAAATGTTTCATTTGAATCTTTTAGTATGGACACAAGAACCTGCATAATACTATCTACTTCGCTTTGGCTAAATCCTTCTTGCGGTACAGTTTCCTTAACATCTAATACCCCTTCGGTTATTGTTCCTGTTTTGTCCAAACAAAGAATGTCTGCTTTAGCAAGAGCTTCTATACAATATAAATCCCGGACTAATACATTTTGTTTAGAAAGTTTCAATACGCTAACAGCCAAAGCCGTACTTGTCAATAAAACTAGACCTTCTGGAACCATTCCTATTAAAGCAGACGCGGTTCCTGCTATAGCAGGATTTAATTCATAGGAAAATATTTTAAGTTGATTAAAAAACAACAATCCTCCTATGGGAATTATTGCAAAAGAAATAAATTTTATAAGTTTTTTAAGAAAATCCATTATTTCAGAACTATTCTCTTTTATTTTTTTTGCTCCTTTATAAATCTCAGAAGCATAATTTTTATTTCCTACACGCTCAGTTCTAGTGTAACAACTCCCGCCAGAAATAAAACTTCCCGCAAATAAAACATCTCCTTCTTTTTTATAAATTAAATCCGGCTCACCCGTCAATAATGATTCATTAACCTCGCAATTCCCCTCAATTATTGAAGCATCAGCTACTATCTGGGAGCCACTTGAATACTTTACTATATCGTCTAGAACTAAATCTTCTGGATGAATTTTAATTTCCTTTCCATTTCTCACAACTAAAATCAAGCTTTCATTGACCATACTCAATTTATCCAGAGCTCTTTTAGCGCGCACTTCTTGAACTATTCCTATTATACAGTTGCATATTACTACTCCCATGAACATAAGGTTTTTATATGAACCTGTATACAAAAGAGCTAGAGCTATAACAATATTTATAAAATTAAATAATGTAAAAACGTTCTTTTTGATAATATCAGATTCAGAACGGGAAGGAGCTGACAAATCAATATTTAAAAGGTTCTGCTCTCTTCTTAAGTCCACAACTTCTTCGCTCAATCCGGATGTTTTATCTGCATTTACTCTTTTGATTCCCTTATAAATATTTTCCATAAGTCCTCCTTTTAGACTTCTCTTACAGTATTGTTATTATAACTATAATTTTAAATTTTAGAGCTATATTTTTTTAAAGTCAAATCTTTTCCTTTTTACTAAAGGCAGATAACAAATAAAATACTCTTAAATAAATGAGCCTTTCTAATTACTATTGCTACAGACGTTTAATGCTTTTTAATTTGCATCAAAAAAGTGATTTAAATTGATTTTATATATTCTCTTTGCTCTTATAGATGGAAATAAAATCCGCAAAATTATTTCAAGTGGTGATTATATTGACTTGCAGAATAGTTGACTTGAGAAATAAAGAAGTTATTAACGTACAGGACGGAAGCAGGATAGGCTGTGTAAACGATGTAGAAGTAGATATGAAATGTGCAAAAGTTGTGGCTATTGTGATTTATGGCAAACTTAAACTATTTGGAATTTTGGGACGGGAGGAAGATATTGTAATAAGATGGGAAAACATAGAAGTAGTAGGAGAGGACACAATTTTAGTAAAATACAGCCCAGGCGTAAGGAAAAGAAAAAAATTAAAGATATTTAATAAATTCTTTTTTAATTAATGAAAAATATCTTTATTTTAATTCTTAATTTTAATTCTTAATTTTTAGTATTTAGTATTTCATATTTAATATTTTTTAGAAGTATAGTAAAAGCATCAAAAACACTGCTATCTTAGCATAGCCCTGAAAATACTGAAAAATATAGCTTGTATAAATCATGTTGTTGACTTACAAATAATATGATTTTCAACTGCGGAAAGTATAAACTCAAAAAAAACTTAAAAATGATTTTCAATTATCTTTTAGTTGATTTCCATGTATGGATAAAAACCACAAAAAACTAAAAATATCTAAAAAGAATAAATTAAGTTCTCTTTTTCATTCCTATTAAACGACTCAGGCTTTCACCAGGAAGCAACCCTTTATTTTTTACCATGGAAAAAAATTTTCAATTTTTAGTTGGTAGCGGAGAAGGTATAGAAAAAATGATAGAGATTGAATAAAGAAAATAGTTGTTTAAAATTTTTGTACAATAAAAATTGTATTTCGCAGATAATTTTATTCTCGTTTTTATATATACTCTCTGCGCTGCCTTTTAGTTTCATTTATAACAAAATTTATAACAAAAAAAATTTAAGGAGAAATTTTATGAAGAAGTTTTCTAACAATGCTTTATTTTATATCTTATCTGTGCTTGGAATAGCCGTTTTTTCATGTCTTATTTTTGCAGCTTATGGTAAAATAACAAAAAATGTTTTCGCTCCTCAAAATTTAAAAATTCCCACCATTATTATCGACCCCGGACACGGCGGCGAAGATGGCGGAGCTGTAGGAGTCGATGGTATATATGAAAAAAATATTAACCTTTCTATTTCGCAAAAACTTAAAAATCTTCTTGAGGCCTCCGGGTACAAAATTATAATGACTAGAAATGAGGATAAAGCCACATATGATATTGATTCCGGAACTTTACGGCAAAAAAAGAGGTCAGACCTTCGGAACAGATTAGAGCTTATAAAAAGCAATACTAACGAGGATACAATCTTTGTAAGCATTCATCAAAATAAATTCTCTGACTCACAATACTGTGGCTCACAAATATTTTACTCAAAAAACAATCCCTTAAGCCAAAGTTTGGCATCTTACATAAAAACTGCAATAACAGGGCTCATTCAGCCGGATAACACAAGAGAAACCAAACCGGCAGATAAAAGTATCTTTCTCTTACATAATGCACATATCCCTGCTGTGATAGTAGAATGCGGATTTTTATCCAATAATACTGAAGCACATAAGCTTTTGGATGAAAATTATCAAAATCAGATTGCTTTCTGTGTGTTTTGTGGTATAAGTAATTATTTTCTAAACTTATAAAAATATTTGTTGAGTTTTCCTAAATTAAATGGTAAAATATATAATATAAAAGTTTATTTTTTAAGGAGGAAAAGCACCATGGCAATAAATGAAGACGACTTAAATAAGGTCACAGGTGGAAGACGTTTAGGTGAGTACATTAGTTTTAGTAAAGACCATAATGACTATATGAAAGCAATGTGCGATAAATGTGGAAAAATTCATAAATTTTATTGTGATTTTAAGAATATTAGTGCTGATAGTATCGCAGATATGAAAAAGGACAGATATTGCGATGTATGCGGAGCTAAGATAGATATGGATCTTGATAATACTGATCTTTTTCGTGCCAGTATAAATGAAAGTGATTTGGCCAAGGTCTCTGGAGGCAAAGGATTAGGCATGTATATGAGTTATAATAAAGATGAGGACAGCTATATGGAGGCAAGCTGCGATAAGTGTGGAAAAATTCATAAATATTATTTCAGCATTTTTGACCGTGAGAGTACTAATAATTTTAGTAAAATGAGTAAAGAGGACAAATATTGTGAGTCATGCGGAGCTAAATTAGATTTTCATTATTGATTCGAACCGCAAGATAAGCGAAAAAGCAATTTTTAATCTTTTAAATTAATTAAAACTAATAGACTATTTTGTTGTAAAAAAATAAAGGATTGATAAAAACTCAGATGATAAAAAAGGAAAAAACTGTGTTTGTATGCTGTGAATGCGGATACGAATCGGGAAAATGGAACGGAATTTGCCCTTCTTGTGGACAAGGGAACACTATGAATGAAGAAATACGCGTCCAAACAAAGGGCTTAGCAAAAAAAACAGCTTATTTGTCGAAAATTTCAGATAAACCTCTGCTCATGTCTGAGATTGACATTACAAAAGAAACAAGATATTTTACTGGTATCCAGGAACTAGACAGAGTATTCGGCGGAGGAATAGTAAAAGGTTCTTTCTCACTTTTGGGCGGGGCTCCAGGTATAGGGAAATCCACTCTTCTTTTGCAGATATGCAATTTTATGGAAAAAAACCTCAAAATTCTTTATGTTTCCGGAGAAGAATCAAAAAAACAAATAAAGCTCCGAGCATCCCGGCTCGGAATAAAAAATCCCGGGCTCCTAGTGATGGCTGAAACTGATATCGAAGCAATAATAAATGAATCAATGACTTCATTGCCAGACATACTTATAATTGATTCTATACAAACTATGAACAGTCCAGAATCGCCCTCTTTACCGGGAAGCGTTTCGCAAGTAAAAGAATGTGCCAATGCCCTTTTGAGGCTTTCTAAATCCACAGAGACATCAGTATTAGCAGTCGGTCATGTCAATAAAGACGGAGCAATTGCAGGGCCAAAGGTTTTAGAGCATATAGTTGACGCAGTATTTTATTTTGAAGGAGAAAAAAACACATCGTATAGGATTATCCGTGCAGCCAAAAACAGATATGGTTCCACAAATGAAATGGGTATTTTCCAAATGACAAACGATGGATTAGAAGAAGTCTTAAATCCGTCTGCTATGCTACTGTCCGGACGCCCTCAAGGAGCTTCAGGAACGTGTGTGGCTTGCGTTATGGAGGGTTCTCGTCCTATATTTACTGAAGTTCAGGCTCTCGTGAGCAATAGTGGGTTCGGGAACCCACGGAGAATGTGCACTGGGTTTGACTATAACCGAATGTCACTTATTTTAGCAGTATTAGAGAAAAGAGCTGGATATTTTTTCTCTAATACTGATGTTTATGTGAATATTGTAGGCGGAGTAAAACTCGAAGACCCCTCTGCAGATTTAGCTGTGGCAGTTTCCTTAATTTCAAGCTTAAAAGATACCCCTATAGATGACTATTCCGTAATACTTGGAGAAATTGGATTAACCGGAGAAATTCGCTCTGCACAAAATATCTCACTAAGGCTAAAAGAAGCTGCTAAGCTTGGGTTTAAACAGTGTGTAATTCCACATTGCAATCTAAAAACAGCCGGAGACCTTGCTAAGTATGATATAAAAATTACAGGCGTCAAAACAATCCGAGAAGCATTTTTTGCAGTAAGTAAGGCATAAATTAAAACTACACTGAAATTTATCTAAAAATAATAAAAAATTTGACATTTATAGATATTAAATGTATACTATATTTAATTAGATTAAAGAAAGGAGGATAAATATGTCTGGTTTACGATCAGCGTTGAATCATTTTTATAATGCATTGTTAAATGATGAACCCAGTAACGTTCAAAAGAGTTATAATGCAGCTATAAATGCACTGATTGATATATACGGAAAAAAAGGGGGCGATAAGCTTATGACTGGTCATGATACCGAGAAACTCAAGCTGTTAGCCAACGCTCTTTGTGCGGTAGCCGTTGCGGGCACTGTTAATGAGAGGTATCGTACCACGGAATATTGCATTAAGGCTATAGAAAGTCTGGGAAAACATTTTGTTGGAACCAAAGCACAGATTCTAGCATTTTTAAAAAAAGTAAAGAAGCTACCTTGCGAGTTTTGGAGTACGGCTGATGAATTAGCATTTCAAGTTTCATCTGCTTTAAGCATTAAGTTCCAGGAAGAAACCAGAAATGGATGGATTCCCTA
>CATOLC010000007.1 GCA_951800855.1 uncultured Ruminococcus sp. | reverse complement strand
GTGGCGTACGTCAAGGATGGCGAAGTGCCGGAAGGTAGCGAAGTATTTGATCTTAAGGATTTAGATGTATCGGAGGTCTGGGAACATCTTAGGGAACCTGAGGGTAGACCTATAAGAACTAGAAATGTAGAAGTTTGGATTAAATATTCGGAGCGGGCTAAAACTGATATATCAATTGATACCGATTCTGATGACGGTGACGATGAGTACTCAACTATGCGTCTGGAACTAATTTCACCAGATTTAAATAAGAGCTTGGGTTTCATAGAGTGTCCGATCAAAGATTCAGATGCGCCATTCCAGCCATTTGTGGACGGAGCGAGGTCGTGTATGTATGAATTAAACTTTCGTAGCGCAGTGGATGAGTGTGAGGGTTACGAAGACTGGCTGGATAATTGGTTTCTGAAGCATTATCTGAACCCTGCTAAGGCTAAAGCTTGGCTCAGTCATATTCATGATATGTCCGATGCCGCCAAGTTCGTTTTGGTTGATGAGAAAGGGAAAGAATTACCATTGAAGCCTATAAAAAAATTGTGGGACAAGAGAATCCAGGACAAAACGGGGAAAATGTACTTCCGATGTCATGTTATACCTGTGTTTTCAGAAGACAATGATGATACTTTCAGTATCGAAGAAGAAGAAAGTGATGAGGGGTAAACTCAGTAGCGGGTGAATAAGTTTTAATGACATTTGTCGGACGGACTCTATGGACCTGAATTTAATTTTACTGGCTACTGGAGGAGAAAGGGCAGACCAGTATTCGCAACCGATCGCTCTGTCCTGGACGGTTTGGTACACGTGTCCGCCTGGGATAAGATTCTGTGCTGGACTGGGGAGAGAAACGGCGAAACTTATTAAAGAGGATGTGTTATGAGCAAAAGAGATATTATATTACAAAATGTTATGAAAAATATTCCTAGGGAAATCAAAGGTGTTCTTGATAAAAAAACTAAATCCACTGACAATAAGTCGATTAAGATAACAGATAAACAGCAAAAAGAACTTTTGAAGGGCCTGAGTGTAGCTTTGAAAGATACGAAGATTGATGATATTGTTGAAATAATAAATTTATATTTGAATATGGGAATAGAATTAGAGAGTGCATGCAATTATTTAGATAAAAAAACTACCAACGATAAAGAGGAACAAGATAGAGTGGTGCTGGAGAAAGTTTTTAAAAAAATTAACCCCCAAATATTAACTAAAATCAAAAATAAGGTAGATCGGCTTTCTAGATATTTTTTGGAAGGGAGTACAATTTGTAATAGGCTGGCTGAGGGATATTATCGTTTTGAAGCGTTTGAAGACAATATTCAGAAAATAAGTGAGGGCGAACAAAGTACACTTAACTCGTATTCAGCACTGGCTTTAGGCTATGGAGAATCCGTTTTGAACACTTTGATTTGCATGTCCCGTGAGCTTAATTTTGTCAATTGGCCCAAAAAATGTACTGATATTGTTGCCAGTTCTATGCTAGTTATTTATAAATTTGTTATATTTAAAGATCTGGATGCGAAAAACTTTACTAAAGACTATATTAAAGCTGATGAGACAGCCAATGAAGATAAGTGCAAAAAATTGGTGAGAAAACAGGAATTTGATATATTACAATTTGCAACTAAAGTGTTGGAAAAGTTAAAAGAATATGAAAAAACTCTCAATAGATATAAATTGAAATAACACAATTAACCCAATAAGCAGTCTTTTGGCTGCTTATTATTTTTCGTTTCGGTACTTTTTCTTTTTTATATCTACCCTTATAATTGCTTCCTAAAGATATTGACAGCCTGATTAAGATATGCTAAAATTAACAAGACAGAGTTGTTCGGCTATAGAAATTTTAGCTTATTCGGATTTTTGTTGATTTTAGTATTTAATTGCTTTTTATTTTTATATTTTGAGATTTTTATTTAAACTAGGAGGAAAACAAGTGGAAAAAAATAGAATAAATACATTACAAGGAGGAACTGCAGTAAAAGTTTCTGCAGAGAGTGTGGCTGTTAATTCCAAACCAGTGGATAAGCCGAGGAAGTCGTCGCAAAGAAGAGGAACAGGGAATAAAACTGCAAATAAAAGTATTAATGACATTGAATTAAAGAAAACAGAAAATTTGTCGGGGCAGGATTTAGGAAAAGATATTAACAAAAATAAAAGCAAAAAAAGCAACTATTCAAGACAAATCCGAAAAACAAAACCGTCCATGAAAATAGGATTTTTGGGAGGTCTTAACCAAATAGGGAAAAATATGACTGTATTTGAATGTGAGGGAGACATAATTATACTGGATTGCGGTATGGCGTTTCCTGACGGAGAGATGCTTGGTGTTGACCTTGTTATTCCAGATTTTTCCTATATAGAGCAAAATAAAGACAGAATAAAGGGACTAATCGTTACGCATGGGCATGAGGACCATATAGGTGCAATCCCTTATCTTTTAAAAAAAGTCAATATTCCGATTTATGCTACACCTCTTACAATTGGGCTTATTGGTAGCAAGCTTAAGGAACATAAACTTTTTAATGGTGCAAAACTTAATACTGTAAGTTTTGGACAGACGATACATGTCGGTTGTATGGGAGTAGAATATGTTTATGTGAACCACTCTATACCCGACGCTGCTGCAGTGATAATAAAATCTCCGGCTGGACTTATTGTGCATACTGGAGACTTCAAAATAGACTGTACGCCCTCAAGAGGAGAAATGATAAATCTGTCAAGGTTTGCCGAAATAGGCCAAAAGGGAGTGTTAGCACTACTTTCTGACTCGACCAATGCAGATAGGCCGGGATATACAATGACGGAAAAGAAAATTGATGAGTCTTTTGATTTGCTTTTTCAAAAAGCAGGGGACCGAAGGATAATAATTGCCACATTTGCCTCGAATGTAGGCCGTATACAGCAAATTCTTAATTGTGCGATAAAAACTAAAAGAAAAGTTGCTTTTTCTGGGAGAAGCATGCTGAATTATGTGTCCATAGCAAGAGAGCTAGGCTATCTTGATGTGCCGGATAATGTGATAATTGATTTGGATATAATAAATAAGTATTGTGACCATGAAATAGTCCTTGTAACAACGGGAAGTCAAGGAGAGCCTATGTCGGCGCTTTATAGAATGGCGTTTTCTGAGCATAAAAAGGTGGAAGTAGGGGCGGATGATTTTATTATAATTTCAGCACATCCTATTCCTGGCAATGAAAAAACAGTCGGTGCAGTTGTGAACGAGCTTATGAAGCTTGGTTGTGAGGTTATTTATGAATCTATGTATGACATTCATGTGTCTGGTCACGCTTGCCAAGAGGAACAAAAAATAATTTTAGGCCTTGTTAAGCCGAGATATTTTATACCAGTTCATGGCGAAAGGAAACACTTGATGAAGCATGCCGAGACAGGGGAGAACATGGGTATACCTCAGTCTAATATATATGTTGGTGACACAGGGGATTTAATTGAGCTTAATAATTCATCGGTCAAAAAGGTAGGGACTGTTCCTACTGAATTGGTCCTTGTTGATGGAATAGGAGTCGGAGATGTTGGTAGTATCGTTTTGCGAGACAGAAAGCATCTCGGCCAGGATGGCTTGATTGTTGTTGTGGCAACTCTGGATTCTTCTGACAGGCACGTTATAGCTGGACCGGATATAGTTTCAAGAGGATTTGTTTATGTAAGAGAATCTGAATCGCTTATGGATGAGGCTAGAAGATGTGCCTACAGAGCTTTGGAGGACTGTTCAGAACTTGATATAAGGGATTGGAGCGAGATAAAAACCAGAGTTAAAGATGATTTGTATAAACTTTTTCATGACAAAACACGCAGAAATCCGGTCATTTTGCCCGTAATTATGGAAGTCTAAAAGTCATTTTGCGAGTGAGGAGGCAGGGCTTTGAATAAAAAAATTTGGATAATTTCTCCTGCATTTTATATTGTATCAATAGCAATGGTAATTATGGCTTGCATTAGTTTCCCATTTAATTGGATATTATTTGTTATGGATATGCTGGTAGCTGTGATTTCTGTTATTTTAATTTATTTTGGGACTAAAAATTTTAATGAATATATAAATAACTTAATAAAAAATGCAGCTGCTGCACTTGGGGATGTAGATGTAGATTTTTTGCAAAGAATTCCTATACCAACAGTTTTAGTAGGGAAAATAGGTGAAATAGTGGCATATAATATGCTGTTTAGAGATGTTGTTGGCAAAGGACGGGGCTGGCTTGGTGAGTCTATATTGCAGTTTTTAGCTGGAGAAACTCTAGGTGACGTTTTGGCAAAAAACGGAGTAGATATTAAATATAATGGGCGAAATTACATTGTGTATGGTTCACAATTTGAAAGTGCTGCTGCGCTTTATTTCATAGAATGTACTGAGTATAAAGAAATAGAGCAAGAATATAGCGAAAGCAGACCAGTGGTTGCGCTGATTCTTTTTGATAATATGGAGGAATTTAAGAGAGACTGTACGGACGCACAATTATCCCAGATTTCTTCCTCAGTTGAAACCATGCTCAGGGAATGGGCAGCGGAAACATCGGGTTTTATTAAAAAGCTCACTGACGGGAAATTTCTTATGGTTTTTGAAAAACGTCATTTGGAAATATTTAAAAGCGATAAATTTAGGATATTAAACAGAATTCACAATATAAAACTTGATGACCACAGATTTGCTACGGTTTCTATAGGAATAGGATATGGTGCATCTGATATGATGGAGGCGGAAAGGTGGGCTCAAAGTGCACTGGATATGTCTTTAGGACGTGGAGGGGACCAAGTTTCCATCAAAAAAGGTGAAGCTTATGAATTTTTCGGCGGTAATTCGAAAGAGGTAGAGAAAAGAAGTAAGGTTAGGACACGGGTAATAGCCTCGGCGCTTTATGAACAAATGTCGGCAAGTGATCTTATACTTATTTCAGGTCACAGGTTTTCTGATTTGGACAGTATTGGGGCAGCTGTTGGGATTTGGAGCACAGCATCTAATATAAAAAACAAGAAAGCGTATATTGTTGTTGATAGAGACACCACGCTAGCAGGAGCTGCAATAGAAAAATTGGAAAATACTCTTGGCGAGACAATATTTATAAGTCCAGAAAAAAGTAAATCAATGTTACAGGACAATTCTCTTTTAGTGGTTGTTGATACGCATTGTGCAAGCTTTCTTGAGGACAGTGAGCTATACGAAAAATGCAAAGATGTTGTTGTTATAGACCACCATAGAATGGTTGTGGACCATATTTCTGATGCGGTAATATTTTACCACGAGACCTTTGCCTCATCAGCCAGTGAAATGGTAACGGAGCTTGTACAATATATGGGGGATAAAAACCTAAAAAAGGTTGAAGCGGAGTGTTTGCTCGCAGGTATAATGCTTGACACAAAAAACTTTTTTATGAAAACCGGCATAAGGACATTTGAGGCGGCGGCTTATTTAAGGAAAAAAGGTGCAGATACCATTGAAGTTAAAAAAATGTTTTTTGATTCTATTGACACGTATAAAATAAAGTGTAAAATTATTGATAATGCACAGATTTATAATGACTGTGCTATCGCTTCAATTGAACAGACAAAGGAAGATATACGCATTGCTTGTGCTCAGGCGGCGGATGATCTTTTAGAAATCAAAGGAATTAAAGCTTCGTTTGTGATTTTTCCTTATAGGGATCAGATTTGTGTTTCAGCAAGAGCTCTAGGGGAGGTAAATGTACAGATAATTATGGAAAAGCTTGGCGGTGGTGGTCACCAAGGTATGGCCGCTACACAGATTTCGAATTCATCTTTAGAAGAAGTTAAGGGAAAACTTTTAGAAATACTCGATAATTTATTAATTACCAATAAAGATAAAATTGAAAAGAGTGATTTAAAATGGGGAAAATAAATGTGATTTTACTAAAAGATGTAAAGGGCAGGGGGAAAGAAAGAGAAATAGTTAGTGTTCCGGATGGATATGCAAGAAACTATCTTTTGCCTCAGCACCTTGCAGTTATTGCTGATGCTGCTGCAATGCAAGAACTTAAAGACAAGAAGGAATCTGATGCACGGAAGCAAAAAGAAGAGATGAGAGCCGCCGAGGAGATGAAAAAAGCAATAGATGGACAATCGGTTGATATTTATGCTAAAGGAGGAGCAGGTGGAAAACTTTTTGGTTCAATTACTTCGCAAAATGTTGCAGATGCTCTGAATGGAAAATTTGGCATTTCTATAGATAAAAGAAAGATAAAAAATTCTTCTCTAGAAGATACTAAAATTGTAGATTCTTTCGGTACTTACCTTTATGAAATTAAACTTCACAAGGATATAATGGCAAACGTAAGAGTTAATGTAAAAGAGGAGAAGCAAGGCTGAGGGAATTTGTGTTAATTATATATGTACGATTGGCTTGGTTTTTAGAGAGAATATATAGTTAAAAAATTTGTGAAAGATTACTATATTTTATTGTTCAACAAAAATAAAAGATAGAAATTGAAAATGTTTTAAAGTTATATGATTATATTTTAGCTCAATTTTGAAAAAACTACTTGCATAAAATGACAACATGTGGTAATATATTAAGGCATGGCTGAATTTGTATGTACATATCAGGGGTTAGATATGTTGCACTGTATTAAAGTTCGATAAAATTTTGTATTTTATCCGCTAAAATACAAAACGCCCGGAAGGGTGGATGACACGTCAGCTTAATTATATTTAAAAGGGGGTAAATGAATTTGGCAGTTAAAGAAAAAATCAAAATCAAAATCAAAGGATATGATCATCAATTAGTGGATCAGTCTGCTGATAAAATCATTCAAACAGCCCAAAGGTCAGGGGGAAAGGTTTCTGGACCGATTCCACTTCCTACAGAAAAACAGGTTATAACAGTAATTAGGCCTACGCATATTTACAAGACCAGCCGGGAGCAGTTTGAAACAAGAACCCATAAGAGAGTAATATATGTTCTTAGACCTTCTAACAAAACTGTGGAGGCTATGATGGGTCTTGACATTTCTGCCGGAGTGGACATAGAAATAAAGCTTTAAACTGTTACACTTATATTTTAGATTTATAGGTGTAATATGTTTTTGCATTTTATAGAATTTCACTAAAATCTCCGCACAGGTGTTGGATATCCAACGAACATGTTGTTAAGGTAATGTTGGCAAACAGGTCAACCGATGACCATTTATAGGAGGGGAAAAGATGGAAAAAGGAATAATAGGCAAAAAGATAGGTATGACACAGATTTTTGACGAAAAGGGAGATGTCGTTCCTGTAACCGTTATTGAAGCTGGACCGTGCATTATTTCTCAGAAAAAATCTGTAGGGATAGACGGATATAATGCTGTTCAAATGGGATATGGAGATGTCAAACCCAATAAATTAACAAAACCCTTAAAAGGGCACTTCGACAAAGCGAATATTGCTCCCAAAAGGTTTTTAAGAGAGTTTCGTTTTGATGATGTGGAAAAGTTTAATGTTGGAGATATAATTAAAGCTGATGTTTTTTCCGAAGGTGACAAAGTTGATGTGGTAGGAACGAGCAAAGGAAAGGGCTATGCAGGTGTTATTAAACGCTGGAATTTCAGAAGATTAAAAGAAACACACGGCTCTGGACCTGTTGTTAGACACGGAGGCTCTATAGGAGCATGCTCAGACCCATCACGGGTATTTAAAGGAAAGAAAATGGCGGGCCATTTAGGAGCGGAAAGAGTTACAGTACAAAATCTGAAAATTGTGAAAGTAGACACTGAAAACAACTTATTAGCTATCAAAGGAGCAATTCCAGGACCAAAAGGTAGTATAGTGCTTGTTAAAGATAGTGTTAAAGTTTGAGGGAGGAGGAAGGAATATGCCTAAATTACCGGTAGTAGATATGTCAGGTGTCCAGGTCGGAGATATTGAACTGAAAGATGAGATATTTAGTATTGAGCCCAACATCTGTGCGATGCATGAAGCGGTGAAGAATCATTTAGCGAATAAGCGTCAGGGAACTCAATCGGCACTGACAAGAGCAGAAGTTTCAGGAGGAGGCAAAAAGCCTTGGAGACAGAAAGGCACAGGTCACGCCAGGCAAGGTTCTATCAGAGCTCCTCAGTGGAGACATGGAGGAATTGTTTTTGCACCCAAGCCTCGGGACTATAGTTATTCAATTAATAGAAAACTTAAGAGATTGGCTTTAAAATCAGCCCTGTCCAGTAAACTATTAGACAACGAAATAATAGTACTTGATTCAATTACTATGGATGAGTATAAAACAAAAACAATAGTAAACATGCTAAATTCAATAAATGCTTTACCCAAATCTCTTATTGTTTTGCCTGATAGTGACAAAAAAGTAGTGAATTCAATTAGAAATATTCCTAAAGTAAAATCAACACGTGCTGACAGCATAAACACTTATGATATTCTCAATGCAGGTAAATTAGTGTTAGTAAGAAGTGCTGTGGGGATAATTGAGGAGGTGTATGCGTAATGCAGGCGCATGATATAATCATTCGACCGGTTATCACTGAAAAATCGATGCTCGGATTGGCTATGAAAAAATACACCTTTAGGGTTATGAAAGAAGCCAATAAAGTTGAGATTGCAAAAGCTGTAGAAGAAATTTTTGGTGTCAAAGTTGATAAAGTCAGAACTCTTAATGTAAGAGGGAGAGAGAGAAGGCGGGGACGGACTATTGGAAGAACTCCTTCGTGGAAAAAGGCGATAGTTAAGCTTAAAGAAGATAGCAAAGGAATAGAATTCTTTGATACAATTGTTTAATGTTTTGCAAGATTTGGACGAGGAGATATATACAATATACAGAAATTAATTAGACAAGGAGTGAGAAAATGGCAATAAAGAATTACAAGCCGACAACGCCTTCAAGACGCAACATGTCTGTTATAAGTTATGAAAACCTTTCAAAATGTGGACCTGAGAAAAGTTTGCTCAGATCTTTGAAGAAGCATGCAGGTCGAAATAATTATGGACAAATTACAGTTCGCCATCGTGGTGGTGGAAACAGGCGGAAATATAGGCTTATTGATTTTAAACGCCAAAAATTTGACATTGATGGGAAAGTCGTGAGTTTGGAGTATGACCCGAATCGCTCAGCGCATATTGCATTAGTTCAATATGCAGACAGCGAGAAAAGGTATATAATTGCACCGGAAGGTTTAAAGGTTGGGGATGCTATTACTGCTGGCCCGGACTCTGATATAAAACCTGGCAACGCTTTACCGATATCCAATATACCTGTAGGAAGCTTTATACACAATATAGAACTACACCCAGGAAAGGGCGCACAGTTAGTTCGCTCTGCGGGTAATATGGCTCAATTAATGGCTAAGGAAAACAATTTAGCATTGGTGAGACTTCCGTCTGGGGAGCTCAGATATGTTCCTCTAAATTGTATAGCTACAATAGGTCAGGTCGGGAATATAGACCATGAAAACGTAAAAATTGGAAAAGCTGGAAGAAAAAGGCATATGGGGTGGAGACCTACTGTTCGTGGTTCTGTCATGAACCCATGCGATCACCCACATGGAGGAGGAGAAGGAAAATCTCCAGTGGGACGCCCAGGGCCTGTAACCCCATGGGGCAAACCTACTTTGGGCTATAAGACACGTAAAAAACATAATTTTTCAGATAAGTTTATCGTAAAACGCCGAAACAGCAAATAATTTTAAAAGGGGTGTGAATTAATGAGTAGAAGTCTAAAAAAAGAACCATTTGTGTTAAAAGTCCTTTTAAAAAGAGTTAGAGCTTTAAATGAAGCTAAGAAAAAGGAAGTTTTAAAGACTTGGAGTCGAGCGTCCACAATATTTCCGGAATTTGTAGGTCATACTTTTGCGGTCCATGATGGAAGAAAGCATGTTCCGGTTTATGTGACGGAGGATATGGTAGGGCATAAATTAGGGGAGTTTGCGCCAACTAGAACATTTAAAGGACACGCGGGAGCTAAAACAACCGGTTCGAAATAAATAATTAAGGAAGGAAGTGTTATCTGATGGAAGCAAAAGCTTATTTAAAACATGCTCGTATATCGCCAAGAAAGGTTTCTATTGTTCTTGACTTGATTCGAAATAAACCGGCGGATTATGCGGCAGCCATATTAAAGCACACACCAAAATCAGCATGTGAATATTTAAGTAAACTTCTTAAATCTGCTGTATCGAATGCCACGAATAATTATAGCATGGATTCCTCACAGCTTTATGTTTCAGAGTGTTTTGTTTGCCCCGGGCCGATAATTAAAAGAATTAGACCAGTTTCAAAGGGACGTTCCCATAGGATTCTAAAAAGAACATCGCATGTAACTATAACTTTGAAAGAGAGAGAAAATAAGAAGGAGGGAAATCATGGGACAAAAAGTTAATCCACACGGTCTACGCGTAGGCGTGATAAAAAATTGGGATTCTAGATGGTTCTTAAAAAAAGAACAATTTGCTGCAGCTATCAAGGAGGATTACAACCTTAGAAAATTTTTAAAAAAAAGGTTATATTCTGCTGGAATTTCTAAAATAGAAATAGAAAAAGATGAAAATAAAGTTCGTTTATTTATACATTGTGCAAAACCTGGTATAGTAATAGGTAAAGGCGGTACTGAAATTGAAGCCCTTAGAGTAGAATGTGAGAAACTTATCAACAAAACTGTGCTTATAAACATAGTGGAAGTAAAGAATATAGATATGAATGCTCAACTTGTTGCTGAAAGCATAGCACAACAGCTCGAGAGAAGAATTTCATTCAGAAGAGCAATGAAACAGGCCATGGGCCGATCTATGAAAGCGGGAGCAAAAGGAATAAAAACACAGGTATCAGGGAGATTAGGCGGAGCTGAAATAGCAAGAACAGAGCATTATCACGAAGGGACAATACCTCTTCAAACTATTAGAGCTGATATAGAATATGGTTTTGCTGAAGCGAAAACCACATATGGTATTATTGGTGTTAAAGTTTGGATATGCAAGGGAGAAGTTTTGCAAGACAATCATAATAGTGAAGTCATAGAAGGGGGGCAGCGCTGATGCTTTTACCAAAAAGAACAAAATACAGAAGAGTTCATAGAGGGCGGATGAAGGGCAAGGCTTTGCGTGGAAACACAATAGCTTATGGAAGTTATGGTTTGCAGGCTCTTGAGCCTAAATGGATAACAGCTAATCAAATTGAGGCTGCTCGTGTTGCTATGACGAGATATTGTAAAAGGATGGGAAAAGTTTGGATAAATATTTTTCCGCATAAACCTGTAACTAAGAAACCAGCTGAAACCAGAATGGGAAAAGGTAAGGGTTCTCCTGAATATTGGGTTGCAGTGGTGAAACCGGGCAGGATTTTGTTTGAAATGGGCGATTTATCTGAAAATATGGCAAGAGAAGCTATGAGATTAGCTGCCAGCAAATTGCCTATTGCATGTAAATTTGTAGTTAAAGATAAACACAATACAGAATCAATTGACAAAACTGAAGAAGAGGTTGGTGAGCAAAATTGAAGCCTACAGAAATCAGAAATTTAAGCAACGAGGATTTGGAGAAAAAGCTTAAAGAGCTTAAAGAGGAGCTTTTCAACTTGCGTTTTCAACTTGCTATTAATCAACTTCAGAATCCGATGAGAATTAAAGCTGTTAAAAAGGATATTGCACGCATAAAGACAATTATCACAGAAAAAGAATTTAAAAGTGTATTAAATGTGTAGAGAGGAGGACAATTTAGTGAGTTTAGGAGTCAAACGAGATACCGTTAGAAAAGTTGAAATTGGCACTGTTGTAAGCAGTAAAATGGATAAAACAGCTGTAGTTTTAATTAAACACAATAAAAGACACCCTCTTTACAAAAAAATTATAAGAAGAACAGCTAGACTAAAGGTTCATGACCAGAATAATGATTGCAATGAGGGCGATAAAGTTAAGATAATGGAAACAAGGCCACTTTCTAAAGAGAAAAGATGGCGTGTTGTTGAGATATTAGAGCGGGCGAAATAATTATATATTAGGGATTCATAAACTAGCAGGTTAGGAGGAGACGCAATGATACAGCAGCAGAGCTATTTAAAAGTGGCTGATAACACAGGAGCTAAAGAAATTATGTGTATAAGAGTACTAGGCGGTACAAGGCGGAGATATGCTAGCGTCGGAGATATTATAGTAGCGTCGGTAAAAAAAGCTGCTCCGATGGGCGCAGTAAAAAAAGGCGATGTTGTAAAAGCTGTAATAGTACGCACAGTGAATAGAACAAGAAGAAGTGATGGTTCATATATTCGTTTTGATGAAAATGCAGCGGTTATAATTAAGGAAGATAAAAATCCAAAAGGTACACGTATATTTGGTCCGGTGGCGAGAGAACTCAGAGATGACGGATACACAAAAATTTTGAGTTTAGCTCCGGAAACGCTTTGATAGGAGGTGTTCATAATGGGCTGTTTAAAGGGAGTACATGTTAAAACAGGGGATACTGTTTATATTCTGAGTGGAAAAGACAAGAAAAAACGGGGTAAAGTGTTAGAAGTAAGTCCTAAAGAAAAAAAAGTAATAGTTGAGGGAATAAATATCGTTTCGAAACATGTGAAACCTAGGAAAGCCGGCGAAGAAGGCGGAATAGTTAAAACTGAAGGTGCGATGTATGCATGCAAAGTGCAGATAGTGTGTCAGAAGTGCGATAAACCCACTAGAATAGCACATAAAATAGATGATAATGGAAAAAAATGCCGCATCTGCAAACATTGTGGTGAAACACTGTAAGGAGGATAGGAATGGCAAGACTGAAAGATTATTATTTAGATCAGGTAGCGCCACAGCTTATGAAAAAATTTTCATATAAGAGTGTGATGCAGATACCAAAGCTAGAGAAAATTGTTATAAACGTGGGCGCTGGGGAAGCAAGAGATAATTCAAAAGTTATTGATGCGATTATGTTGGATCTCGCTAAAATTTCAGGGCAAAAACCAGTAGCTTGTACAGCAAAGAGATCTGTTGCAAACTTTAAAGTTCGTGTAGGAATGAAAATTGGGGCAAAAGTTACCCTTAGATCGAAAATAATGTATGAATTTTTGGACAGATTTTTTAATTTAGCATTACCAAGAGTAAGGGATTTTAGAGGGATTAACCCAGATGCTTTTGACGGTAGAGGCAACTATAATATGGGAATAAAGGAACAGCTTATTTTTCCTGAAATAGATTACGATAAAATAGATAAAATTCGTGGCATGGACATATGTATAGCAACCTCAGCAAAGACAGACGAAGAGGCCAGAGAATTATTAAGATTAATGGGTGCACCGTTTGCAAAGTAAAGGGGGATTATTATGGCAAAAAAGTCTTTAATAGCTAAACAAAAAAGAAAACAGAAATATAAAACTCGTGAATATTCTAGATGTAATATTTGCGGCAGACCACATGCTTATCTGAGAATATTTGGGTTGTGCCGTATTTGTTTCAGGAAATTAGCATTAGAAGGAAAAATTCCAGGGGTAAAGAAAGCTAGCTGGTAATAAAGTAGCGAAGGGGGTAAATTAAATGCAGGTAACTGATACCATAGCTGATCTCTTGACACGGATTCGGAATGCAAATTCAGCAAAACATGAAAGTGTAGACGTTCCTATGTCGAAAGAAAAAAGAGCGATTGTTCAAATATTAGCAGATGAAGGGTATATAAAGAGATTTGCAATTTCTGAGGACGAAAAACAAGGAATGATAAAAATTTTTCTTAAGTATCAAGACGATAAGGGAAAGAAATCGGTGATTACAGGATTGAAAAGGGTATCCAAACCAGGTCTTAGGATTTATAGTGATGTTGCTAATATGCCTAGGGTAATGAAAGGGTTAGGAACGGCGATTATATCGACATCGCATGGAATAATGACAGATCGTCAGGCTCGTAAAGAGCGGCTCGGCGGAGAAGTTTTAGCATTTGTGTGGTAAGGGGGGAAAAGAAAAATGTCGAGAATAGGTAATAGCCCGATTACAATTCCCGCCGGTGTAGAAGTCAAACTGGGGGACAGTTCACTAGAGATTAAGGGCTCTAAGGGTAGCCTTTCTATGGCGGTACATTCTGGAATAAATGTGGAAATAGAGCCAGATTCTAAAAGAATTTTAGTAAAAAGAATCAATGATCAGAATAAAATGAGAGCTCTTCATGGCTTGACTAGGGCTTTGATATCTAACATGGTCGAAGGAGTGACCAATGGTTTTAAAAAGGAACTAGAGGTAAACGGAGTGGGATACCGTGTACAGAAACAGGGCAAAAATATAGTTATGAATTTAGGGTATTCTCATCAAGTCACTGTTTCGGAAACAGACGATATAAAGCTTGAAGTCCAGGGAACAAATAAGATTATAGTGCACGGAATAGACAAGCAAAAAGTAGGTCAATTTGCTGCCGAAATACGTGAAAAGAGACCGCCAGAGCCATATAAGGGCAAAGGAATTAAATATATAGATGAAGTGATTATCCGGAAAGAAGGAAAAGCCGGTAAAGCAGCTAAAAAGTAGAAAGGAGGGGTAAATACTAATGGTTAATCACCTAGATAAGAATAAAGCTCGCATTAAGAGACATATGCGAATAAGGAATAAAATTATTGGAACTGAGAACACACCACGTTTAAATGTTTTTCGTTCGTCGAAAAATATTTATGCTCAAATAATTGATGATGAAAAAGGATTTACTTTAGTTTCTGCGTCGAGTTTAGATAAAGAGTTTGAAGGGAACGGCGGGAACAAGAGCGGGGCTCGGGATATAGGGCAGATTTTAGCTAAAAAAGCTCTAGATAAAAACATAAAAAAAGTCGTTTTCGATCGTGGCGGATATATTTTCCACGGAAGAGTCAAAGAGTTAGCTGAGGGCGCCAGAGAAGGCGGACTTGATTTTTAAAAAGGAGGGATATTTTTGTCAAGGATTGATGCATCAGTTTTAGATTTAAAAGAAAAATTGGTTTCCATCAACAGAGTATCAAAAACAGTAAAAGGCGGACGCATATTTAAATTTGCTGCGCTTGTTGTAGTTGGAAATGGAAACGGAATTGTTGGATTTGGGATAGGAAAGTCAGGAGAGGTTCCGGATGCTATTCGTAAGGGCATTGAGGACGCTAAGAAAAATTTAGTTGAAGTGGCGCTAAATGGAGACACAATTCCTCATGAGATTATAGGTGAATTTGGCGCAGGCAGAGTACTTATGAAGCCAGCCGCTCCAGGAACTGGCGTTATAGCAGGAGGACCAGTTCGTGCTGTTGTAGAATCTGCAGGAATAAAAGACATAAGGACAAAGGCATTAAGGTCTAATAATCCTTGTAATGTTGTAAGAGCAGCGATAAAAGGACTGTCATCTCTTAGAACAGCTGAGCAAGTAGCGGCTATAAGAGGGAAAATGGTACAAGAAATTTTGGGCTAGGGGTGATAATAATGAGTATCAGAATTACACTAAAAAAAAGTTTGATAGGTCAAAAAAAGAGCAGAGTTCTAACGGCGCTATCC
>CATOLC010000006.1 GCA_951800855.1 uncultured Ruminococcus sp. | reverse complement strand
CACCTGAAATATCCTACGGGGAAGGGTTTGTAGGACTTGCAAGCGATTTATGCGAATGTGAAAGTAGGTTTGAAGGCATAAAGCTTTATCTTTTGGGGAGAATCTTAGTGGCAGATAACATTGACAGTGCGATTAAAATTTCGAAAAAGCTTTCTGGCAAATTAAAGGTAGTTACCCTTGACGGACAGGTTGTGAATGCAGGCGGTTCTATGACGGGAGGATTTGTTTCTACAAAAACCGGTCTGATAGGTCGTGCAGGTGAGATAGAACGACTAAGAGAAGCACAAAAAAAGATTGAGGATAAAATTAAAGAAGCACAAAAAAATCTTGAAGATACTAATGAATATATAAAAAATGAAAAGAAATTTATATATGATGAAGAGCAAAAGATTGAAAGCTTAAAGTCTAACAAAAACCTGATTTTGACTGATTTATCTAGGATGGAGTCAGAGAAAACCCTTTATAACACTAATATAGATGAGCTTAAAAAAGAAAAGAGTTTACAATTAGAAAAAAAATTAAAATTAACAACAGAAATGGAAAAATTTAGTAGCGAACTTAATGAAACTAAAAATAAAATAGAAGAGACAAAATTAAAGCTATCGGAGCTAACGGAACTAAATAGCAAAATGTCGAAAGAAAACCAGATAAAAAATATGAAAATACAAGAAGAGGAACTAAAGCTTGTTTCTATGGAAAAAGAATTGGAAATTTTGAATGTGGAAATATCAGCGCTAAGAGGAGAGGAAAAAGAAAAAAAAGAGCGCTTAGAAAATTTAAATTCAGAAATAAGAAATTTAAAACTTGCAAGTGACGAAGCCAAAATTAATATAGTAAAGTCCAATGAAAATATCAAAATTTTAGAAAAGAAAAAAGAAAATATATATGTTGAAATTGATAAATCTAAATCTGAAAGAGAAAATCTTGAAAGGCTTTCTATGGAGCTCAGAAAAGAAGAAAAGGAAAAATCCTGGAAAAATCAGATTTTAATAAAAGACATTTCACGGCTTGAAGAGGCAGAGAAAACGGTTCAAAAAGATTATGATAGGATAATTGCTGGGCTTTGGGATGAATATGAAATGACTTTGGAAGAAGCAAAAAATATTTCAAGTGACATTGAGGATATAAATAAAGTAAAAAAAGAACTTGGTGTTATAAAATTAAAGTTAAAGGGACTGGGAAATGTAAATCTATCAGCAATAGAAGAATATAAAGAAGTAAATGAAAGATATTCTGAGTTAAAAGAACAGGTTGATGATATAGAACTATCAAAAAAAGAGCTTATCGGGATTATAAATGGTCTGAATAAAGATATGAGGACAATGTTTTTTAATAGATTTAATGAAATAAACCAAAATTTTTCTAAAATAGTAAGTGAACTATTCGGGGGAGGCTCAGGAAAACTTATTCTTGAAGATAAAGAAAATATGCTTTCTTGTGGAATAAATATTTCCGTACAGGTTCCAGGGAAAAAAGAGATAAATTTAGAAGCTTTATCTGGCGGAGAAAAGGCTTTGGTTGCAATATCTTTGTATTTTGCTATAATTAAAGTTAACCCGCCTCCGTTTTGTGTTTTAGATGAAATAGAAGCTGCTTTGGATGATGTAAATGTGGAAAGATTTGCAAAATATTTGAGAAAAGTTTGCGAAAAAACTCAGTTTATAGTAATTACACACAGACGGGGCACAATGGAAGAAGCGGATGCTTTATACGGTGTTACTATGGAGAATGAAGGAATTTCTAAGCTTTTGGAACTAAGGCTAAAAGAATTCACAAAAGTATAAAACTTGTAGAGTTTATTATTTTAAGAGGAGTTAAATTATGGGGTTTTTTGAAAAAATCAAAAATGGTATTAAAAAAACAAAAGAAAATATCATCAGCAGAATAGATATGACGATAAAATCCTTTACGAAGATAGATGAGGAATTATTTGAGGAAATTGAAGAGTCTCTGATTTTGGGTGATGTAGGAGTAGAAACCTCACAAAAAATTTGTGAACTTCTGCGAAAAAAAGTAAAAGAAAAGGGAGCGAGCGACCCTTTAGAGGTTAAGAATTTATTAAAAGAAACTATAAAAGATATGCTTGGTGAGGACAGTGAGCTGAAAAATGAGACAAAGCCATCGATAATTTTAGTTATAGGCGTTAACGGAGTAGGCAAAACCACAACGATTGGGAAACTTGCATATAATTTTACGAAAAAAGGGAAAAAGGTTATTTTAGCCGCAGGGGACACCTTCAGGGCAGCAGCAATTCAACAGCTTGAAATCTGGTCAGAAAAATCAGGAAGTAAGATAATTAAGAGAGAGGAGAATTCGGACCCTGCTTCGGTAATATATGACTCAATATCGGCAGCAAAATCTAGGGGAGCTGATATAATAATATGTGACACGGCGGGCAGGCTCCATAACAAAAAAAATCTTATGGCTGAACTTCAAAAAATATCCAAAATTATAGATAGGGAACTTCCAGATGCAGATAAAGAAGTTTTATTAGTTTTAGATGCAGCAACGGGGCAGAATGCTATCAGTCAGGCATGTGAATTTAAAAGTGTCACGAATGTTACAGGTATAGTGCTTACAAAATTGGACGGAACAGCTAAAGGCGGAATAATTTTAGCAGTAAAAAATATCTTGAATATACCGGTTAAGTTGATAGGTGTGGGAGAAGGCATAGATGATCTTCAGATTTTTGATAAGGAAAAGTTTGTGGATGCATTGTTTGACTGAAAAATTAAGTAGATAGAATATAAAAGAAAGTGAAAGTGACCACTATGGATTTTTTAATTGCAACCTCAAATGAAGGAAAAGTGAAAGAAATTTCAGGAATTTTTGCTTCTTTGAATTTAAAAGTGAGGTCGGTATATGAAATTGATAAAAATTTTTTAATGCCAGAGGAAACAGGAAAAACATTTGAAGAAAATGCTCAGATAAAAGCAGAAAGTGTTTATAAGTTAACTAAAATGGCGACAATTGCTGATGATTCCGGATTGGAAGTTAGTGCTTTAAGTGGAGCTCCGGGTATTTATTCGGCGAGATATGCTGGGGAAAATGCAAGTGATGGCGAAAATATAGATAAGCTTTTGGAAAAAATGAAAGGTGTCCCAGAATCTCAAAGAGGAGCAAAATTTGTCTGTGCAATTTGCTGCATACTGCCAAATGGGGAAAAAATATTTTCAAGGGGAGAATGCTGTGGATTTATATCGAACCATATGGCAGGTACAAAAGGATTTGGTTATGACCCAGTGTTTTTGACGTCTAGTGGAAAAAGTTTTGCAGAGATTTCTGAACAAGAAAAAAATGAAATCAGTCACCGAGGAATTGCGTTAAAAGAACTTTATAAAAAACTAAAGGATGTTATATATTGATATTAAAATAAATCATACAAATGTTTGAATTGAGGAGTTTAATAAATGTTAAGTAAAAAAAGGTCAACACTTAGAGCAAAGGCAAGCAAACTTAATACTACTTTAATTATCGGCAAAGGTGGAATAGATGAAGGAATATATAACCAGGCGGCTAGTATAATTAATAAGCGTGAGATACTTAAAGGAAAAGTTCTAAAATCCTCTATGTTTGATGCAGGTGAAGCAGCAAGAGATATTTCAAAAAATATAGGAGCAGAAGTTATTTGTGATATAGGAAATAAATTTATTTTATATAAAAAAAGGCAAAAAACAGCTGCGAACCGCACTAAAGACCCGATTCATGGAAAGGCAAAAAGAGCAAAAGGTTTGTCATTTGGCAAAAATTCTTTGAACAAGCACCGAAATTTAAAATTAAAGATTCGGGCGAAAAATAAGATAAATTCTACTGACAAAAGTAGGCAGGAACGAAGAATAAATAACTAAAGATGAAGGAGGAACGGTTAATTGTGTATGAAGAGATAATAAGACCTTTGCTTAGTGAAAAGAGATTTAGGCACAGTGTAAACGTTTCAAAAAGTGCAGGACAGCTAGCGATAAAATATGGAGCTGACGTTGAAAAGGCAAAAGTTGCAGGAATGCTTCATGATATAATGAAGGAAAAAACACCGGAAGAGTACGAAAAGCTTGTTCAGGATTTTGGTGTAAAATTGGATGAATTTCAGATAAGTGCAAAAAAACTACTGCATGCCGTAATTGGAAGTAAGTATGTTGAAAAAGTGCTTGGTATAAATGACAGCGATATATTAAATGCTGTAAGATATCATACGACAGGGCGTTCGGGAATGTCCAAGCTAGAGAAAATCATATTTATTGCCGACTGTATTTCTGAAGATAGAGATTATAAAGGAGTAGACGAAATGAGAAAACTTGCAGATAAAAGTTTAGATGAAGCAATGCTTGCAGGATTAAAAGATTCAATAGAAATTCTAACAGAGTCCGAAAAACCTATCCATACTGATATTTTTAACGCTTATAATGAATTTGCATTTAAATTAAAGAGTAAAAAAAATAAAAACACAAAGGATATTTTAAATAGAATTTGTGAAATTTTAGATAAGAAAAAGGCAATTAATGTAAATGTAGCTTGTATAAAAGATATTTCTGCATTTACTGATTATTTTATTTTTGCTAGTGGGACAAGCACAACCCATGTCAAAGCTCTTGCAGATGAGGTAAAGTTTAAGCTTAAGGAGGAAGGAATTTTCCCTCGGAAAAAGGATGAATATTCCGAATCTTGGATTCTCTTAGATTATGGAGACATAATTGTTCATATATTTACAGAAGAAACTAGAAAATTATATAATATAGAGGAGTTATGGAACAAATAGGATTTTTAAAGAGGCTAATAAGGGAAATTTGCAAAAACACTCAAGAATAAGACAGTTTTAATTATTATATGAGCCAGAAGGGGTTTTAAAATATGGAAAATAAAATTCACGGCGAAAAAAAATATGATTTTAAAAAAGCAGAAAATAAATGGCAAGAAATCTGGGATAAAAAAAAGACATTTGCAGCTAAAAACGATTTTTCAAAGCCCAAATTTTATACATTGGTTGAATTTCCTTATCCTTCGGGGCAGGGGATTCATGTGGGACATCCTAGAAGTTATGTTGCTTTGGATGTTGTTTCTAGAAAAAAAAGGCTTCAAGGATATAATGTTTTGTATCCAATGGGGTGGGATGCTTTTGGGCTTCCCACTGAAAATTTTGCAATAAAAAATAAAATAAAACCAAGCATTGTTACAAAAAATAACATTAAAAGATTCAAAAGTCAGTTAATGGCATTAGGAGTGTCTTTTGACTGGGACCGAGAAGTAAATACAACTGATCCGGAATATTATAAGTGGACACAATGGATATTTTTACAGCTTTATAAGAAGGGTCTAGCGTACAAAAGTGAAACTATGGTGAATTGGTGTACTTCATGCAAATGCGTTTTGGCAAATGAAGAGGTTGTAAACGGAAAATGTGAGCGGTGTTCAAATGATGTTATACATAAGAAAAAATCTCAGTGGCTCCTAAAAATAACTGAGTACGCCCAAAGGCTGATAGATGACTTGGATTTAGTGAATTATCCGCCAAGAGTTAAGGCACTGCAGAAAAACTGGATAGGAAAATCAGTAGGTGCAGAAATTGATTTTCAGACAAATCAGGGAGATGCTCTTAAAATTTTTACAACTCGTCCGGATACAATTTTTGGCGTATCGTATATGGTTATATCTCCGGAGCATCCTTTTGTGGAAAAATGGAGAAATAATATTAAAAATATGAGTGGAATAGATGAATATGTAGTGGCTTCCGGGAAAAAATCCGAACTGGAAAGAACAGATTTAGCCAAAGAAAAAACAGGAATAGAGCTTGAAGGAATTTATGCAGTTCATCCATTTACGGGTGGAAAGATACCTATTTTTGTATCTGATTATGTATTAATGTCTTATGGGACAGGGGCAATTATGGCTGTTCCGGGACATGATGCAAGGGACTGGGAATTTGCAATGAAATATAAATTACCGGTAAAAGAAGTTATAAAGGGTGGAGATGTGCAAAAAGAAGCTTATACGGACACTTTAGACGGAGTTTTAGTAAATTCTGAATTTTTAAATGGTCTAAAAGTAGAAGAAGCGAAAAATAGGATTATATCTGAACTCGAAAAGCAAGGGAAGGGAAATAAGAAGATAAATTATAAGCTGAGGGACTGGATTTTTTCCCGCCAGAGATATTGGGGTGAGCCAATACCAATTATTGAGTGCGAAAGATGTGGCTATGTGCCTGTAAATGAGAGCGAACTTCCTATAAAATTACCTGACGTTGAATATTATGAGCCTACCGATAATGGAGAATCTCCTCTTACAGAGGTTAAAGAATGGGTGAATGTAAAATGTCCAAAATGTGGTGGGGATGCAAAACGAGAAACTGACACAATGCCACAGTGGGCAGGGTCGTCCTGGTATTTTTTAAGATATCTCGATAATCATAATAGTAGCTGTATTGCAGACAAGAAAGCACTTGATTACTGGCTTCCTGTGGACTGGTACAATGGGGGAATGGAGCATACTACACTTCATTTGCTTTATAGCCGGTTTTGGTATAAGTTTCTCTATGATATAGGTGTGGTGCCAACAAAAGAGCCGTATGCAAAACGAACGAGTCATGGAATGATACTTGGAGAAAACGGAGAGAAAATGAGCAAATCTAGGGGAAACGTGGTGAATCCTGATGAAATAGTAGATAAGTACGGGGCAGATACCATGAGACTTTACGAAATGTTTATCGGGGATTTCGAAAAATCAGCTCCATGGAGTTCAGAGGGTATTAAAGGGTGTAAGAGATTTTTGGATAGATTCTGGGGTCTTAGCGGCATTTTATCTAGTGAACTTGAAGTAAGGAAAGAATTGGACTGTGCATTTAATAAAACCATCAAAAAGGTAACGGAGGATATCGAAAACCTTAAATTTAACACAGCTATCGCATCAATGATGTCTCTTATAAATGAAATTTACGATTCAGGCAAGATAACTAGGCAGGAACTAAAGATATTTTCAATTCTTTTAAATCCATTTGCACCGCATATTACTGAGGAGATTTGGGATTTTTGCAGTTTAGGTAAAGGAATGGTTTGTGAGGAAGCTTGGCCAGAGTTTGATGAAAGTAAATGTATTGATAAAGATATAGAAATTGCAGTTCAGATTAATGGTAAAGTAAAGTTTAAAATTAATATAAATTCAGAAGATTCTCAGGAAGAAGTGTTCCGTTTACTAGAGAAAAACACTCAATTTAAAGAATTGATTATGGGAAAAGAGTTAATAAAAAAGATATATGTTCCTAAAAAGCTAATAAATTTAGTTATAAAATAATAAAATAGATTTAAAATTAAAGGAACTCAAAAATAAAGAATGCATAAAACAATGGGAGGAATAAAATGACAAAAATATTGAAAAACACTACTTTTCAGTTAATTGCATCTTTGATTTTAGGTGTGATTTTTGGAGGACTTATGAAACTGCTTCCTTCATGGATGTACATTGATGATATTATTGTAAACGGATTTTTCAAACTTTTAGGGAACGGATTCATAGAACTTGTAAAAATGACTGTTATGCCGTTGGTTTTCGTTTCATTGGTATGCGGGGTATCCTCTTTTGGAGATACCAAAAAATTAGGTTCTGTGGGCATAAAAACATTATTTATATTTTTTATTACAACCTTAATAGCAATTGTCATTGCTATTTCTCTTGCTTTAATCTTTAAACCCGGTGTGGGACTTAATATGAATTTAATTTCACAAGAGGTACAATATATACCCAAACAAGCGAAAAGCATAATTGATATTATGCTTGATATCATTCCGAGTAATCCTATAAAAGCCATGTCCAAGGGGAATCTTTTGCAAGTTTTGGTATTTGCTTTGTTTTTTGGTGTTGCTATAGGAAGTATAGGAAAGGAAGCCGAGCCTTTAGTTAGAATATTTTCAATAATAAATGATTGCATTATGAAGATTGTTTCAATGATTATGACGATAACGCCTATTGGAGTTTTTGCTCTGATTTCCAATACGGTTTATTCGATAGGCTTTGAATCACTTTTGGGAATTTTAAAAATGTCGGGGGTAGTTGTGCTGGCTTTAGGAGTGCAAAGTTTTGTAGTTTACGGTATTATATATAAGATTACTACAGGTTTTTCATTTAAGGAGTTTTTGAAAAAGTATGCCAAAATAGCGGGAATCGCTTTTTCCACTTCATCGAGCAATGCTGCCTTGCCTTTTAGTATGGAAATGATGGAAAAAATAGGGGTTAATAAGGCAATTTACCGTTTTGTTTTGCCGGTAGGTGCAACGATTAATATGGCTGGTACGGCAATTATGCAGGGGATTAGTGCCGTGTTTATAGCTCAAGCGTATGGCTTAAATCTACCAGTACAGTCTATGATTACAATTACAATAACAGCTATTCTTGCTTCTGTGGGAGCTGCTGGTGTTCCCGGGGTTGGAATGATAATGATGACAATGGTGCTGGAATCTGTTGGGCTTCCAGTAGAAGGAATTGCTTTGATTATAGGAATAGATAGGCTTCTTGACATGATTAGGACAGTTGTAAACGTAATGGGTGACTGTATCTGTGCAGTTGTAGTGGCAAAAAGCGAAAACGATATTAATGCCCCAGTGTAGAGGGAATTATTCATAAAATTTGTCTCACTACACTTGACTTAATTAATGAAATATTATAAAATATCTAAGACAAATGTGATAAATTTGTCAAATATTTTAAGAATTAAATAAAAAGTCAAGAAAGGAATGAGTTTTATGAACAAAGATCTAATGAATTTATTATCAAACGAAGAAGTAATGAAAGAATTTTTAGAAGAAGCTAATAAAGCAGCAGAGGAAAACCCACAAAATAGTGAAGCTGGAATTAAAAAATTACAAGATTTTTGTATTTTAAAAGGAATTAAAGACTGTTCAGCCGATGATGTGAAGGAAATTTTATCTTTGATTAAGGATACAACTGAAAAAGTAAAGAATAAAAACATAGGAACTCTTACAGAAGCTGATATAGAAGAGGTTGTGGGTGGTGGCTACGGTTGCTGCTATCGAGATTTTGATTACGAAAGAGAAGAGAAATACTGGAAGAAACTTATTCGTAACATAGCACTCTATTCAACGGCTGCTGTTGCTGCTAGTTCATTGATAATAGGCGGAACAGTAGTTGCTGTTAAAAAAGCGACTAAATAAAATTATAAAAAATATAGAGTTGGAAATTTAAATTTTCATCCTCCCAGAGTTGCATCTTGATTTTGGTACCATTCAAGTGCTGATACAATATCCTGTTCTTCGAAATCTGGCCATAGGTTTCTACATGAGAAAATATCAGAATATACTGATTGCACCGGCAAAAAACCTGATAGTCTTTGCATTCCTCCCCAGCGTATAATCAAGTCTATCCTTGATATACCGTTGGAGTGCAAGGACTTATATATATTAGAGCCTTTAGAATCTTTTAATTTAGAAATATCCCAATCCCAGCCATAATTTATAAGAAAATTAACTTTTATTTTTTCGCTTATATTATTGTTTCTTTCTGTATATTTTTTAAGTTCTTCTGGGAACATTTTGGAATTTTGGTTGCCAACAACTAAAATTTGCGCATCTTCGTTTTCAATAAGATTTATAGCTTCAACACAAGCTTTTGAAAAAGCTATTCTCTGATTTTTTTCTCGTTTACAATTATCTGCAGTAAACCCATAAAATGTTATCTCTTTTACTCCCAATTTACTAAGTAATTTAAAAGCTCTCAGTCCGGGATTAATCCCAAATTCATACCCTTCAAATTTTTCTTTGTTGTGATTTAAAGCCCATCTTCTATTTCCATCTGGGATAATACCAATATGGCATGGTATTTTCATATAAAATCTCCTTTTTTTAATATTCCAAAGTATATTTTATTGCTATTATTAAGTAATTAATGTCGAAATGTGGGATGCTTATTCAATAATCTTTTGTAGACATAAATTTTGTGAATTATTATTGACAAAGTAAAAAAAATATTATAATATAATTAATAATTGTTGTACTTTATTTGATATGGAATGGGTTGATTATAATGAAGAGAAATTATTTTATTAAAACTACTTTTGGAATGTTGTTAGCAACTTTTGTGCTTTGTTTAGGTAATGCATTTGCCTACCCTCCAGGTAAAGACGATGATGCAAGAAAAGATGGAGGTAATTCATCTGGAAACGTAGTTTTACCCGGTATTAATTCATTTTTAAGTGGACCGACTTTGAATTTATCAAACTTGAATGCTGCAGAGCCGACAGAGGAGATAAATACACGGCCTTTTCCGAGGTTTACCCCCCCTCCTTTGCAACGCCCAAGTCAACCATTGCCTGTTCCTGTCTTGCATACTGTAGCGTCCTCCCCGATAGAGATGAACAACCAGCCATTTCCGAGGTTTCTCCCTCCTCCTTTGCGGGTTTCAGAGCAGCAAGAGTCTGCTCCAGGAATTTATCAATCCGAGAACAGTGCCAGGCAATTTGCGAACGACCTTATCGTTATTCATGCGCTGAACTCAGCAGGCTTGACAAATAATCCGGAGACTGCCAGCAAATATCAATATAAAAAAACACCTAAGCAGATGAGAGCAGAAGCTCAGAACGTAAAAAATAGATTGGGATCTTTTGATTTTAGGAAAAGTGTAGCGCATAAAAGGCTTCAGCAGAATTTTGGAAGGGATTTAAGTATGAAGGAGCTTATTGATATCATTAACGCATTATCTGCTTATTTAAATACGAAAGGTATCGTTTTGCCCAAACTTGACAGGTTTGAAAAAAGAAGCTACCCACTTTTGATAAAATATATTGAAGATAATTCTAATGTGATATTCCCTCATCTGCCTAATATTAAATTATGTGATGAAAATTATAATCCACTGTCTTTGGCTCTACCCCAAGACTAAAAATTTAGTTTTAGTTTAATTATAATTTTTAATTCTTAGCTTTAGTTTTATCTAACTTTCGTAACTACTGTTTCCTATAAATTCTCTTATCATAGAGTTATGAGGAATTAAAGAAGTATCTATCGAATGGAATCTTTCAAGAGTTGAAAGGAGAATACAAGCGTTTTTGAAAACGGGACTATCCTCTTGAATTTGTTTAAGAAGTGGTATAGCGATATTTTTCATTGCTCCGAGCTCATAAAGATGCAGCGAGTTTATTGTAATGTCACTACTCCGTTTGAATGGGTAAATGAAAGTGGTTTGCCCTTTACAAACATTTTTCCACATTGTAAGTGTGTTTTCAGGGTCGGATTTTCTCTTGTCGTAGTCTCGTACTAATCTTCTTATTAGCCGTATTTCCCGATTGGAAATAACTTGACCATTATAGTCGCTTATTCCTTGCTTTACACTTATATAAATTCTAACAACGCTTTCATCCGGAAGCCCTTTGGTAAATACAGGATTAAGCCCATGTATTCCCTCTATTATAGCAATTTCGTTTTCGTGGAGTTCAATATAAGTTTTCTCAGGGTCAGGTCTTTTTTCAATAAAATTGAACGTTGGCATGTGACAATAACCTTTTTTAAGCAAATTTGCCATGCAATTTTTAAATTCCTGAATATCTAAAGCGTCAGGGGATTCATAATCGATTACACCGTTTTCCAGTGTATTACATTTATTTCTATCTTTATAAAAATTGTCAAGCGAAATAAGCGCAGCTCCTGAACCATACTTTTTGAGTTTTTCTTTTAACATCAAAGCTGTGGTTGTTTTTCCGCTTGCTGATGGACCCGATATCATTACAATTACTCTTTTTCTTTTCAAATTGAGTATGTATTCTGCCACCTTTACAAGTTCAGCATCATAGCATTTTTCAATATCATCTATAAAATCATTAATGTGATTATCCACTGCATAATTTATTTCATCTAATCCTAAAATAAATTTTTGATATGAGTTACTGAAATTCTTCATAAAAATTCCTCACCGTACCTTTCCTTTTAATTATTTCGTCAAATCGGTTAATGTATTCATAAGAAAATTTAAAATTAAAAATTCTTTCGATTTTATTTTCCATTGGCTTTTTAAGTTTTGTAACAGCACCTGCTCCGCAAGCAATTATTGAATGGATTTCCTCCATTATATAAATATTGTAAATTCCCTCAAATCCCTTTTTTGCCCAGCCGGTGTTTTCTGTGTTACCAAGCATTTTACTTTGTCTGTACAGATAATATGGATTATAATTGAATTTTGGGAAACTGCCGTATGCGAAATTCAACATTTTATCAATTTCTTTATTGTTTTTATAGATATCGTTGCCTGTTTCAAAAATATTAGATGCTCTTTTAACTGAAAGGGTATGAAGCGTTATTGATTCGGGCTCTATTTCTAGAATTTTCTGAATTGTATTGCAAAAACTTATAAAATTATCTCCCGGAAGACCTGCAATTAAATCCATATTAATATTAGAAATACCAACAGTCCTGGCCATTTCAAATGCTCTGACAGTGTCTTGCGAAGTATGCCTGCGCCCTATAATTTTTAATACGTTGTCATTAAAAGTCTGGGGATTTATGCTTACTCTTATATTAGGGAAGCTATTTTTCAATACTTTTAATTTTTCTTTGGTTATAGTATCTGGCCTTCCAGCTTCTATAGTGAATTCTTTGCAGGAAAGCATGTCGAAATTTGTTATGACTATATCGATAAGAGTTTTTAATTGGTAGGGCTCTAAAACAGTTGGGGTTCCGCCTCCAATGTATACTGATTCTAATTTCAAATTTAGCTCCTTTATGATTTTAGCAGTATAAATTAATTCTTTTTCTAACAGTTTCAAATATTCCGGGATAAGTTTTATGGACTTTTCCACTGACTGAGACACAAAAGAACAGTAAGCACACCTAGACGGACAGAATGGAATAGAAATATATAAACTAAATGATTTTTTATCCGGAGATTTTAAAAATTTATTTTGATTAGCCTCAATATTTCTCGCAAGATTTACTTTTTCGTCGCTTACTAGAAGTTCATTTTTGAAATAATCCATAGAATATTCTATTCCATTGTGCACAGAAAGTGCATGAAAAAGCTTAATAGGTCTAACCCCTGTGAGAACTCCCCATTTAGGTTTTGTTATGGTTATTTCAGATAGAATTTTAAAAACTAAAACACAAACTTTTAATTCTATATCTTTTTCGGATGCCTGTCTTTTTAAAATAGTTTCAGTTTTATTATCTTTTTTGTCATTTATATTAGCAGACACACTTATTATTATAGCATTATTTTTCAAATTGTCAACATTAATTGATATAAAATTGACTTTTTCATCTATAAAATCATCAAATTCAACAAATGATATTTTCCAGTTAGGGAAAAATATTCTACAAACATTTTCTATTTCATATGAAAAATCTTTGTGGGATAATTTTATTTTTATTAAATCAGTATTATTTAAAGCCATAATTTTTATTGAGTACTTTTGAAGAGATATAGTAAAATAACGTGAAAAATGTTTTTTGATTTTTTATAAACGATAAACCTTTTTTATTGAAAAAAGGCTAAAACCCCCAAAAGCATACGGGCAACGACCACATACACAGCTTCCTAAGTTTTTTAACTTCAAAGCTTATCATAAATTTTCTTCAAAAAGTACTCAGTTCCTCCTTAAGACGTTAATTTTGCGGGGATGTTTTAGGGTCATAGTTAGTAAATCTAAAGTTGGTTTCTGTTGTTTAGGGAAAGGTGTGTGGAAAACCAATCTTATATAAAAAGGGATTTTAGAATTTTTGTCTCCTTTTTTACAAAAGAAAGCAGAGAAGATTATCTAAATCCTCTTTACCGAGGTTACTCCAGACACTTGAGATAATGTATTGGCGACTGCATTAAGCTGTTCAGAACTATTTATTAAAATAGTAGTTTCTATTATAATTTTATCATTATTAATATTTTTAAAGTTCATTGTTATTATTTTTATATTTAAATGATATAATTGCATTGTTACATCAGGCAAAACTTTGCTATTGCTGTTGCATATGATTTCCAATGAAACTGAAAATTTATCCGTGAAATCTCCGGACCAAACTAATTTTATCAGTTTTTTTTCTGAGTTGTTGATATAAGAATGGTCTAAAACATATCGGCAATTTACCCTGTGGACAGAAATTTCCCCATTTTTCTTTAAGAAACCTATTATATCATCATCGGGAATTGGATGACAGCAACTGCACAAATTAAAAAGATGTAATTCAGGGTTATCTGGACTAACTACTGCATGATTGCAGTTATTGTTGCTAAATTCTTTTTTTATTGCAGCTTGAGTTTGGCTGTAATTTTTCAAAAGCTTTAAATATTGTTTTTTAGCGAAAGATATTATTTTACTAAGGGATATTCCACCATATCCAATTACAGCATAAAGATCATTAATGTTATGATATTTTTTGTGTTTTAATAAAGGAGCAAATAACTCAGGGATATCTTCATCCGAAAGAAAAATTCCTACTTTTCTTAGTTCCCGCTCTAAAGCAATTTTTCCCTCAATAATATTTTCACTGCGTTTTTCCTTTTTAAACCATTGTTGAATTTTGTTTCTTGCTGTGCTGGTTCTTGCGATTTTTAGCCATTCTCGACCAGGGCCCCGCCAAGTTTCTTCTGTGGAAATTATTTCAACGATTTCCCCTGTTTTTAAAGTGTAATTAATTGGTACAATCCGCTTGTCAACCTTAGCACCTATCATTCTGTGGCCAGTCTCAGTACTAATTGCATATGCAAAGTCAATCACAGTGGCACCGTTAGGCAGTGAAATAGGCTTACCTTTAGGGGTTAAAGCAAAAACCTCATCCGGAGCTAAATCAAGCTTTATATTGCTCACAAAATCTGATAAATCTTCGTTATCATTTTGATAATCTACTACATTTTTTATCCATGAAAGACACTTTTCAATAGCGCTTTTATTATCAAAAGAATTTAATTTATATTTCCAATGTGCTGCAATTCCATATTCTGCTATTTTGTGCATATCCCATGTTCTTATCTGAAATTCAAATGGAATACCGTCTTGACCCAATACTGTTGTGTGTAGTGATTGGTACATATTAGGTTTCGGTATGGAGATATAATCTTTAAAACGGTTAGGAATAGGGTTGAACATTTCATGTATTATTCCTAAAACATTGTAACAGTCATTTATTGTATTTACGATTACTCTTATTGCATAAACATCGTAAATTTCATCCATTGTACGCCCTTTTAAAAACACTTTGCAGTATATGCCGTTTATGCTTTTAACTCTTCCTTCAATATGTACTCCAGGGAAAAGAGGGGCGATTTTTTCCATAATTTTAGCTTTTGTATTATTTAGTAAGTTTTTTCTATCGTCCTCTTTTAACTTTATTGATTTTTCGATTTCATCATATGCTTTAGGGTCTATATATTTAAGTGATAAATCTTCAAGTTCTTCTTTGATTGATTTTATACCGAGCCTATGTGCTATAGGAACAAATAACTCCATATTTTCAAGAGATTTTTTTTTACGTTTATAATCTGGCATGCATTCAATAGTGCGCATGTTATTCAAACGGTCGGCAAGCTTTATTATAATTACTCTAATATCTTGGGACATTGCTATCAGCATTTTCCGGATACTTATTATACGCTGCTCTTCTTCAGAGGAATCAATTATTTTAAACTTAGTAACTCCATCTACAAGTTTTGCTATTTCGTCCCCGAATTCAATCTTTACTTCCTCGGAATCTGCCGATGTATCTTCTACAACATCATGTAAAAGAGCAGCTGCAATGGATTGGCTATCTAGCCCTAACTCTGCCAGTATATAAGCAACAGAAACAGGATGAAGGATGTATGGGATACCAGATGCACGCTTTTGTTTGCCGTGATACAAACTTGCCCTGTTAAATGCTTTCTTAATTAAGTTTAAGTCATATTTTTTTCCGCTTTGATTTAATAAACAAATTAAATCCTCAAAAGTTTTATATCCAGATGAAATATCCATTTGTTTTTTCACTCCAAATTTTTTATCCTAGCTCGGATTTCCTGCAATGTAGGTGATGATTCCAAATCCACTTTTTTGCTAGCAGGAGATATCGTTACCGAGAAATTATCGGCATCGAAGTCGACCTTTGCAATTTCCAATTCTTGCATTATATCAAGG
>CATOLC010000005.1 GCA_951800855.1 uncultured Ruminococcus sp. | reverse complement strand
ATTTAGACACTATCAACTTTCATTTCAAATCAATTATTAATCAAATCTTTCCTATATTTTAAAGTTTGACTTATTGAATTTTCATTCCGCCATTTTTCAATCTCGCTATGGTTTCCAGATAACAAAACATCTGGGACAGAAATTCCTCTCCATAAGGCCGGTTTAGTATAATGTGGATGTTCAAGCAAATTATTATAATAGCTTTCTTTTTCAAAGCATTCAGAATCAGACAATACTCCTGGAATCATTCTGCACACTGCATCAATCAATACCATAGCAGGAATTTCCCCGCCTGTTAATACGTAATCACCAATTGATATTCTCTCGTCCACAAATTTATCTAAAACTCTTTCGTCTATCCCTTCATAGTGCCCACATAATAAAGCTATATTGCTATACTTTGATAATTCTTTTGCGATTTTCTGTGTAAATTGTTTGCCTGCCGGAGACATATATATAAATAGCGGTGTTGTAGCACTATTTTTGCATATATCTTCATAACATCTGGCTATAGGCTCGGCCATCATTACCATGCCTTTACCCCCTCCATAAGGGGTATCATCTACTTTTTTATGTTTGTCAGTTGAATAATCCCGTATATCATAGCATTTTATATCTATTATACTTTTTTTCTGACTTCTGCCAATTATACTCACGGACATAGCTTCTTTTACCATCTGAGGGAACAAAGTAAGCACATTAAACCTAGTCATTAAATATCCCCTTAATTGGCTTCACAAAAACAACGCCCTTATTTATATCAATTTTATTTACCATTTCATCAACTGCCGGTAAAAAATGCTCTTTGTGCTCAGTATTTCTAATGCAATAAACATCATGGGCACCATTTTGTATAACGTTGAATATTTTTCCATAGTTAATATTAGAATCTATGTCTATAACATCCATACCCAAGATATCCTCTATAAAATACCGCCCCTCCGGTATCAGAATATCACATTTACATGAATATATATATTTACCGACTAACTCTTTGGCTCTGTCAAGTGTATTTATACCATCAAGTCTCATTAGAATCAAATTTTTAAATATTGTTTGGTTATTTATCTTTAGTATATCATGACCATCCGAAGAAAAATAAAATTTTTTAATACTGCAAAACGCCTTCGCAGTATCACAAAAATGCTTTACCTTAACTTCTCCGGATATTCCTCTTGTTCCAACTATTTGCCCGGCTCTTAAGTATTTTTTTGAATCTTCCATACTTCTATCCAATTTCAACTGCTACTTTCAAATTTTTCTTAACAGACACGGACTTAACTATTTGTCTAATAGATTTAGCTACCCTTCCCTGCTTTCCAATTACACGTCCCATATCGGAATCGTCCACAATTACACGATATATAATTAAACCGTCCGGTGCAGTATTATCCACTTCAATCCGTATCGACTCCGGCTTATCAACCAGCGAACGTACAATCACAAGAAGCAAATTTTCCATACCTACACCTCTTATTTATTAGCCACAGCAGCCAAACTTTTGTTTATCAAAGCTCTCACTTTATTAGTTGGCTGAGCCCCATTAGATTGCCATTTCTGAACCTTTTCATTATCCAATTTTATTTCCACTGGGTCCTTCATAGGATTATAGTAGCCTATTTCTTCGATAAATTTTCCATCACGAGGACTCCTGGCGTCCGCAACAACTATTCTATAAAAAGGCTTTTTTTTCGTTCCCATTCTGCGAAGTTTTATTTTTACTGACATTTTTCTATCACTCCAAAATAAGTTTTTTATAATTATAACATATATTTTAATTTAATTCCACTTATTAAATCCCATAATAGGAAATTTTTTCTTTTTCATACCTTTAAACTGCTTCATTGCCTTTTGAATTTGTTCAAAACCTCTAAGTAATTTATTAACATCCGATACCTTAGTTCCACTTCCATTAGCTATTCTAGTCTTTCTAGATGAATTTATTATGCTCGGCTTCATCTTTTCAGAGACTGTCATAGAGCGAATCATCGCTAAATTTCTATCCAAAATCTTATCATCAAAATCTATATCGTTTATTTTATTCCCTACACCTGGGAGCTTCCCTAATATTGACTTTATTGGCCCCATTTTTTTTATCTGAATAATCTGATCTGCAAAATCTTCTAAATCAAAACTATTATCTTTTAATTTTTTTGCCATTTTTTCCGCATTTTTTAAATCAAGTTTAGATTCAGCTTCCTCAATAAGTGTTAAAACGTCACCCATTCCTACAATTCTGGAAGCCATCCTATCCGGATGAAATACCTCTATATCTTCTATTTTTTCCCCTGTCCCAATAAATTTAATAGGCTTCCCTGTGACTGCTTTAACAGATAGCGCTGCACCACCCCTAGTATCACCGTCAAGCTTTGTAAGAATTACACCGCTTATCTCCAGTTTTGAATTGAACACTTCCGCTACATTTACCGCATCCTGACCCATCATTGAATCTACAGCTAAAAGTATCTCAGACGGCGAAACTTTTGATTTTATTTTTGTAAGTTCTTCCATTAAATTCTCATCAATATGAAGTCGTCCTGCTGTATCTATTATAACGTAATCATTACCATAATCTTTCGCATGAATAATGGCTTCTTCAGATATAGAAACAGGGTCTGATATCCCTTTTTCAAAAACTGGAACATTGATTTTTTCAGCTAAAATTTTCAACTGGTCTATTGCCGCCGGTCTATAAACATCGCAAGCAACAAGAAGAGGTCTACTACCTCTTTTTTTCAGCATATTTGCAAGTTTAACTGCATGTGTGGTTTTCCCCGAACCTTGAAGTCCGCAAATCATAATTACACAGGGCGAGCGAGAAGATTTATTTATTTTGCTGTCAGACCCTCCCATCAAACTTGTAAGTTCTTCGTTTACGATTTTTACTACCATCTGTCCGGGAGTCAAGCTTTCCATAACGTCTTCTCCAACCGCCCGCTGTGTTACCTTATCTGTAAAATTTTTAGCTATTTTATAATTTACGTCAGCCTCGAGCATTGCAAGCCGAACTTCCCGCATTGCTGTTTTAACGTCTGATTCTACGAGTTTCCCTTTTGATCTAAGCCTCTTAAATGCTCCTAAGAGCTTATCTGTTAAACCCTCAAATGCCAAATTTTCCCCTCCCCCAATAATTATTTTTGTACCATTTAGATTTATTGATTACTTTATCTCTTTTAATTTTAATAAATCATCAATACAAGAAATTACGTCTCCTATGGTCTTTATCCCTTCTATATCCTCATCTTTTATCTCTATGTCGAATTCGGCTTGAACTGCCTCAATTAAATCAACAACGTCTAAAGAGTCTGCCCCTAAATCCTCAACAAGTCTTGCATCAGGAATTACCTCGTACTCATTCACCATGAGCCTGTCGACAAGAAGCGGTCTTAATTTTTCCAATAACTCTTCTGGTTCCATCTTTCAATCTCCTTTATCCTTAAATAAAAAACCAAATTTCCTCATAAAATATGTTATTTATTTATCTCATATTTGTCAAGGAATTTTTAAAAAAATTATTTTTTATTGTCTAAATTGTTATTAAACGAAGTTGAATGACAAAATATGTGAAATTTAGAAAATTTTTTATGTAAAAATTTGAAAACAATCTAAATTTTATCATAAAAAATCTAAATAATTATTTTAATATCACATTTTTTATATAGACTAAATGATAAAAACCAAATATTCTCAACGAATTTTCCCAAAAATTTTCAAAAAACATATTAAGCGACTATCTTACGACAGTCGCTTTTCGCTATTTTTAATCTTACCAGCATCAAAGTAAACATAAACTGCCGACTCTCAGCCTAAAAGTCTGGGATGTGGAGCACATTCTGCCCTCCCCTCACTACCATCTAAACGACCGGGATGTTGCCCGGCTTCAGCTTCCTAATCTTTTTACTCGGTAAACTTGTGATACACTTTTCAAATTATTCTACTATACTTTCAACCGCCGCTGAAAAATTATTTTCTGCATATACTAATATTCTTAAACCATTTACTTTTAAAAGTTTTCCACTATCATCAGATATTTGAAACTCACATTTCACTATCCCTGCAGTGTCTAACAGCGAGGAAGTCAAAACTATACTTATAGTTTCACCATCCGCATTTATCTCGCAGTTATTAAATATTGCATTTTCATCTGGTTTTTTTGCGTAAAAAATTATATTTTTATTTGTCAAACTCAAAATGTTTTCATTAGCATCGCTAAATTTAATTATTATATTTCTAGAATTTATCTCTCCTTGATTAGCAAAAATCACCTGATTATTATTCTCCCAAGTTGATAAAATTATCTGCTTTTCTACCATAATTGTTGTACTCCCTTTCCTATTATATAAATATATTTGTACGTCTTACAAAAATACCCAGCTAATCATAAAAAAATTGTTCCTTACAAATCAAATATTATATTAAATTAGTATAGTCCGAACAAATATAACACCTAATATTAACATAAGGGACTATAAATTTAAAATTGCTTATAATACTCGTGCTTATTTCTTTTATTTGAGGGAGCGTAATTTTTTTGTCATAAATAAAGATAAATATATTAAAATATGATAAAATAAAAATTTTATTTTCTTAATATTGCCCTCTCTATATCAAAATAGGGGGGTTTTTCGTTATTTATTGAGAATAAGTGTTAAAGGGAGAGATTGTAATGAAAAAATACAGTAAAAAAACTCTAACAGAAAAGGAAAAATGCTTTTGTTATTATTACATGAACACCGGCAACTTACGTGAAGCGGCTACTCTTGCCGGATATCACGGAGAAACAGAAAAAAAAGGATTCAATCTTTTATCTAAAGAACACATAAAAAAAGAAATCGATAGACTTTATAATGAAAAAAGGAAAAATTTAGCTTACAAAGCTTATGTTGGATATGAAAGATTGGCATTCGGTAATGTATCCGATGTGATAAAACTTCTTTTTGCAGATAATTTAGATATGCAAAGCATGGATCTCTTTTGTATATCCGAAATAAGGCGGCCTAAAAATGGTGCAATGGAAATAAAATTTTTTGATAGGATCCGTGCTCTAGAAAAACTGGAACAATCTGAATGTGAAAACAAGCCAAATATAGGTCAGTTTTACTACGCAATGGAACAAGGAATAAAATCGCTGGAAAAGAATAATCCGGCTTCAAGGGAGGATTAGTGTGAAACTTAAACCCTTCTCAAAAAAGCAAACTTTAGCACTCACCTGGTGGTGTTCGTCCAGCCCATATCAAAATTGTGACGCTGTTATTTGTGATGGAGCAATAAGAAGCGGAAAAACCATTTGCCTTACAATTTCATTCATTCTTTGGTCTTTCTATAGATTTAATAATGCTTTATTTGCAATTTGCGGTAAAACTATACGGTCTCTCCGAAGAAATGTTATAACACCTATTCTTCCGATTTTATCAGATATGGGATTTGAATGCAGGCAAAGAATATCTGAAAACATACTCTATATAAAAAATGGAAACTACTCAAATACATTTTATCTTTTTGGAGGTAAAGATGAATCTTCCGCTTCTTTGATACAAGGTATGACCCTTTCAGGCGCTTTTTTTGATGAAGTAGCTTTAATGCCACGCTCTTTTGTGGAACAAGCATTAGCCAGATGTTCCATAACAGGCTCTAAATTTTGGTTTAATTGTAATCCTGAATATCCACAGCACTGGTTCCATAAAGAATGGATTCTTTCTTGTAAAAAAAAGAATGCTTTCTATATTCACTTTACCATGAAAGATAACCCTTCACTAACAAAAGAGACCATTAATAGATATGAAAGACTATATACAGGCTCATTTTACCAGCGATTTATAGAAGGAAAATGGACTGTAGCTGAAGGGCTTGTATATCCTAATATGTCTAACCAAGATGCATTTGTCCCTGTTCAAGACGGGCCATTCGATAAATATGCGGTTTCTTGCGACTATGGGATTATAAACCCGACATCATGCGGACTTTGGGGCGAAAAAAATGGAGTATGGTACAGGATTGATGAATACTATTTTGATTCTAGGATAGAGCATAATACCCGAACAGACGAAGAACATTTTAATGCTCTTCAAGAGATGATAAAAGGCAGAAAAATATCTTGTATCACTATAGACCCTTCAGCCGCAAGCTTTATAACATTAATCAGGAAAAAAAGCAATTACATTGTAAGACCGGCAATCAATAATGTTATTGCCGGGATACGGGAAGTTTCAGCTGCTTTAAAGAAAGGAGAGATAAAAATATGCGAAAACTGCCAAGCAGCTGTTAGGGAATTTTCTCTTTATCGGTGGGGACAAGGAGTCGGCAAAGATATGCCAGTTAAAGAAAATGATCATGCAATGGATGAAATACGATATTTTGTTACTACAGTCTTGGCAACGGATGAGGACGACTTTTTCGTTTTCGCTGCCAAAAGATAAAGGAGTAAAAAATGAAACTATTTAAATACAAAAAACAAATTAAAGAAAAAAAAGAGGCAGAAACAATAGTACAAACTGTAGCTTCCAAACCGCCAAGCTTAGAAATGCCCACAATTCGGGGGTACCGAAACATGCCAGGAATATTCTTCGATCTTTACAGCTCAATCCGTGAATCTGTTCCTATAATAGATGCTGCGATATCAAAGATAGTAAGACTTTTAGGTGATTTTACAGTAGAATGCGAGGACAAAAATATAGAAGATAGTCTGGAATACTTTTTGTCCAGAATCCAAGTAAATACGTGTAGCAGAGGAATAAACGAATTTATTAATGCTTACCTCAACCAGCTTCTTACTTACGGAACAGCAATTGGAGAGATAATTCTTGACAAAGAAATGGAAGAAATAAGGGCTCTTTATAACGCAGATTTAAGAAATGTTGAACTAAGAACCAATTCTAATCCTCTGGAGCTTTTGGTGTGTACCAAAAATAAAAACGGAGAATTTGAGCAGATAGAATATCCGGAGCTTGTTCTTGTCTCTGCTTTAAACCCTGAACCTGGACAAATTTATGGAAATTCAATTTTAAGGGGTCTCCCATTTATAAGCGATATACTCCTTAAAATTTACAATACCATAGGAATAAACTGGGAAAGGGTTGGCAATGTAAGGTTTGCAATAACCTATAAGCCTTCATCCGAAGCAGGTGACCGCTCTTACGCTCGCGAACGAGCTACACAAATTGCAACGGAATGGCAAAAAGCAATGAATGATATAAGAAATCCAAGTGATTTCATTGCCGTAGGAGATGTAAATATAAAGGTAATCGGGGCAGACAACCAAGTTTTAGATAGTCAAATTCCTGTTAGACAAATGTTGGAACAAATTATAAGCAAATTATCAATACCGCCGTTTTTGCTCGGTCTTTCTTGGTCCACTACCGAAACAATGTCAACTCAGCAATCTGATATGCTTACAAGTGAATTAGATGGATACAGAAGGATGTTAGACCCCGTAATAGACAAAATTTGCCATGCCTGGATGAGACTTAAGGGTATAAACTCAGATATTAAAATTATCTGGAACAGCGTTAGCCTAAAGGATGAACTCAGAATTGCAAATACAAGGTTAACTCTGGCAAAAGCACGAGAAATAGAGAAAAGGTTAGAGGAAAAATAAACATTTGTTGGGAGGGATAAATCTTGAAAGAAGAAAAAACAAACATTGTGAATAAGTTTTTGGAAAGTAAAGATAAAAATATTTCAATCAATGAAAATGATATGGACTTGATAAACAAATTCACAAGAAAAAAACTCAGCAAAAATGAAGTTTATGTGTTTTCTGTTGTTTTGTGCGATAACGATATAGACCGCCAAAACGAACGATTTGCTGATGAAGCGCTAGATACACTAGCTAAACTTTTTGTTGGGAAAACAGGAATCATGGATCATGACTGTAAAAGTGCAAACCAAACTGCAAGAATTTTTGAATGTGAGGTGCAAACAGCAAAAGATAGACAAAACCTGCTGGGAAAACCCTACAAACGCCTTGTTGCAAAAGCTTATATGCCGAGAACAGAAAAAAATAAAGAAGTCATCGCTGAAATAGAAGCAGGAATAAAAAAGGAGGTGAGTATAAATTGTTCAGTTGAAAATATGATGTGTTCACTTTGCGGGAAAAAAACAAAGTCAGGGCACTGTGACCACGTAAAAGGCAGAACTTACAAAATAGGAAATGAAGATAAGCTGTGCCACAGCATACTTGAAAATCCCATTGATGCCTATGAATGGTCATTTGTAGTTGTCCCGGCTCAAAGAGAAGCCGGAGTAATAAAGGCATTTAATGCAAAACAACGCGGAGGTGAGTGCACTATGCACAACATTATAGAAAAATTAAAAATTGGAGAAAGTATAACCTTTGATTCTATCCAATCTCTTAAACTATATGAGATGATAAAATCACTTGATGAAAAGGCTAAAATAGGGGCAGAATACCTTAATGAATTAAGGAACGATGTTATTCGTCTTTCCAAAAGTGCACAGCCTGATATCGACACACAAGTTATGGAAAATGTTGTGAATAAAATGTCTTTAAGCGAACTTAAGTCGTTTAGGGAAGCATATAAGAAAAAAAATATGCACAGCATAGAAGTCAGACCACAGCTTAGTCGCAGTATTATCAAAGGACCATTAAATACACAGTTCAAAATTTGAAAAGCAATTACCAATAAAAATAACCACAATTTAAAAATTTATAAGAAACTCTAAAAATGAACACTAAAAACTAAGGAGGAATGTTAAAATGGCATTTTATGAAGGAATTAAACTAGAAAAAGGTATGTATACTGTAGGTGGAAAAGATTTCACAAATGTTTTGGAGGAGCTAGACCCTTCAGAAAACTATAGAGGTACTGAACTTGAGGGGCTGGATGCTTATCAAAGGCAGCTCAAACGGTTCAACATAAAGGTAAGCGGAGCTAACTGCGACAATGTAGAAAAATTCTTTAGTTCTCATGATGCGGCAGTTTTATTCCCGGAATATATAGCCAGAGCTGTAAGACAAGGAATAAAAGCATCTAATAACTTAGATTCTGTAACTGCGGTTAAAACAAATATTGACGCTATCGATTACAGAGCCGTCAATTATGAGACTCAAAGCACCACTGGTGCTCCAATAGCAGAGGGTACCACAATGCCGAGTGTTAATGTGAGAAATAAAAGCACTCTTGTTTCACTAGCTAAACACGGCAGATTATTTTCTTCATCCTATGAAACATTAAGATTTCAAAATTTAGATGTATTAGCAATTATCCTTGGAAAAATAGGTGAGGACATCGCTGCTGAGCAGTTTGCTGATGCCGTGGACGTACTCCTGAACGGAGATGGAACAACCGCAGATAAAGCCAAAACTATAAAAGTAACTTATTCCACTCCTGCTCCAACAGTTGCAACGTTGTCTTATTCACATTTGCTACAACTTTGGGAAGGACTGGGCGTATACAATTTAAACACTATGGTGGCATCGGCCGCAACAATAAAAGAAATTTTAAGTTTAGCAGAAATGAAAGATGCTAATGCAGGGCTTAACTTTCAAGGAACAGGAAATATCGTAACTCCCATGGGTGCTAAGCTCATTAAGTCGGATAAAGTATCACAAAATCAGATAATAGGGTTTGACAAAAATAAAGCTCTTCAGATGATTCAATACGGCAACGTGGTAATAGACTATGATAAGCTGATCGATCGACAGCTAGATAGAGCATCCATAAGCGTAACTGCTGGATTTACCAGAATATTTAGAGATGCGGTCAGAGTCTTGAATTATAGTTTAGGAAATTAAACAACTTTGGAGAGATTTTTAAATGAATGTAGAAAAGATTTTTAAAAAATTTGCTGAGAGACTAGGAAAAGAATTTGATTCCTCTTCAAAATGGCTAAATCTATGCGAAGAAGCAATTTCTGAGATAAAAATACAAATTAAGGATAACTCTGATACTAAAGAAAATGAAGACAGACTTAACACAGCTGCTGCAGCTCTGGCTTTTTACAAATATGCACTTTGCAACTATAGAGAGATATATGCACCGCCAATAGCTACATTTAGTAATGAAGACCTTACAGAAAAAAAAGTTGCAATTTCTGTCGCTAAGACAGCTTGGGAAAACGCCCGCTTAAATATAATTGATATTTTAAAAGATGCGGGCTTTGTTTTTAGAGGAGTAAAACAATATTTATAAAAGCAAATATTAAAGGCAAATAAGACAAAAATTAGAATGCTTACAAATTGAGAGGACGAAGATTTTATGTCAAATAAAGTTTATATCAATTCAGCAAACGCAGATAATCAAAAGTCAATTCAACTTGAACCCATTGTAATGTCAGGAAGGAGTTTCGGTATTAAGCTTTTGTCAGTATATGAATTTTTAAAGTGCGATCTTGCTTGCAGGAATCTCGTTGATAAATTAACAAATCAAGGATTTGATGCAAATTTATGCAAAAAAATATGTGAACAAGCATGTATAATATCTTTGTGTTTATATAATAAAGAAAATGAACGAGTTTTTATCGATGGTCTCTCTGTAATAATGACCTTAACACCAGAAGAGCTTAAAAGTACATATTCTCAGTATGAAAACTTGGCAAAGAAAGCAGCAAAATTTAATAAGTCCTCTTTGGAAAAAATAGACTACATTAAGAAAAACTACATTAAAAATTTAATATAATTCAAATTCAATAAAGACCACGCCTAAAAGTCGTGGTCTTGATTTTTTCTTCTCCTTAGAGACTCTTATTCCAGTGGTCTGTAATCTCATTTACAGATTGTGAGCACTAATAAAAGCGCTTTCATCAGCTATGCATGGCAGGGCATCTATTCGCCTTGCTAAAGCCGAGTTTTGTGCCCCATAGGCGCTCAGCCATTTGCTTTTTGCCTCTTCTGTTGTTTCAAGTAGATTCGGGGCACGGAAAAGATCCAAAATTGCATTTACGCTACTGGAGTCTTTAGGGATAGTTTCCATGTAGCCGAATTTAGTCTCAAGTGTACTGAATTTGTGGCCTAGACTAGGGCATAAACTTTCGATGGTAATTTTCTCAGAATCAAATATAAACGCCTTCGGACAAAACGGAAGCATGTATTCTCCTTTAAGATCTTCTACTATATGCGATATACTGCCATTATCTTTAAATTCAGGTAAATAAATATGTGATGATAAAAAGTTTACGTATTCTGTGTTTTCTCCAAATTTATAGCAAGTTGGGTTTTGCCCTTTCCCGCGAAGTATTGCAAATAGAGTGTCTGTATCGATTATCGAGCAATGTCCCCCAGTAAACTTTACTATTTTTCCATCTTGCTCTAAATCGAATGCATACATTTCTTTAATTTTATCCTCTTCCAGATTAGAGGTATCCTGAACCGTTAAATTCTTAGTAAATACAAACTTTTCCTTGCAATAAAAGCCGATAATACTTTTGCAATAATAATCTTTGCAATAAAAGCCGATAATCTTTTTGCAATAATAATCTTTAAAAGGCAACATTAAAATTGCTTTATCTCCTAGTGGAAATACAGCGGGGAGGTAGTGGTCGCTCCTAAACGTATAATTGGTAAATTGAAGTACTTCTACTCCCTTGGGGAGCACATAAAACAGATTTTTGCTGCTACTCTCCGCATTACTCCATTGACCTTCCAGTACTATTTTCTTAATATTTCGTATTCTTGGTACATCCTCAATAAGCTTCAAAATAGTGTTCATATGTATCGGCCTAAAAATATCAGCTGTGTTATTTTCTATGGTTAGAATAGTGTTATCACTAATTTTGAGTTTTGGCATACTCTCTTGCGTAATATTTAATTTTGCGTTATTAACGGCGTAAAACGGCAAAATCGATACGCCACTGAAAGGCCCTGTAATATTATCGATTTCAATTTTCTCGGCAATTTTAGCTTTTCCGTCGTATACATCACAGAATAAAGGTTCACTCCCATTGTACCTATTAGGGAGGATAAAGTTTTTGATTTTAGTAGATCCCATTAGGTCACAGTTGTTGAAAGAAATATCAGGATCTATTTCACTAAAGTCTAATGTATCAAAATCCATATTTTCAAAAGTACGTTTGGCTAACCTTGCTACGGAGCTACTTATTTTTACATTTCTAACATCATAGTTTAATAATTGCAATTGTGCCAAATATGAGCGGTCAATTTCCTGCATACCAATTCCAATTGTTAGCATATTTTTATTTTTATCATAACTTACTGATTGTTCGATTGCATCCCTGTTAGTTCCTTCAAGTTCACTTATAGTGTACGCTGATCTTGCAGGAAGAGCAAAGATGCTGTCGCTACCTAACATATTTTGTCTGTTTATAATATTTGCTTTATCAAATTTATGACATTTTCCCCACTCAGAGCCTTCAGCATTTAAAATTTCAATTCCAGGACTTTGGTTAAGTACCGCAGTAATCGCACTCTTCTCCACTTGTAGCAATTTGCTAGGAAGAATCAGGTGTTTTAGATTTTTAAAATTATGTATACTATCCTGACCAAGCTTTGATATTCCAGTTTCTCCCATATCAAGTGTTTCTATTGTAGAAAAACCCTGCAATGCCCCTGGCTCTATTTCAGTTATATATTTGCTTAGCTTAATTGTTTTATATTTCGTTATATTTTCGCCCAAATAGGATTTTAATTGTGTACTAAATTCCGTGGGCAATCTCTTGAGGTACTTATTTCCAACAGTTATCGTTTTGTTCTGCTCGTCACAATTGATCCAGCTATCAACATGATGCGGGTTTTTTATCTTTAAAGTTGTATAAATGTTTTCATGGCTTACTTTTTTGTCATCCGCCCATTCAATTGTATATATGTCTTTGTCCCCAAAGAAATCCCCATCATTGAGAAGGAAATTTTTTAAAGTTGAACATTCTCTGTTTCCATCTTCACCAACAACTGTTAAATCAGCTAGCCTTAAAGTTTCCTTTTCATCCTTATAAATGACTGTTACATGCCCAGGTGTGTTTTTATCATGTGCAGGAGTAATGTGGAATAAACCTATCTCATTTGCCGTAAAGCCTAATTTCAGCCCAAACTCCTTCAACACAAGCGAAAAATCTTTGCAGACACCTTGACCGCTTTTTAAGCAGTCCCGTATTCTTGCTGCTCTTTCTCGTCCTTCTGGAGTATTGGATTTTAGGTATTTTAATGCTACCATTTCATCATATTTTAGAGATATTTGCAGTTGGTGGTACACCTGCTGAAGTAGATAGGGTTTATATCTCGTCAAATCTAGATTTTGTACCCCCACATATATTGTCTCACAAATCCTTGGATCCAGATATACATCTGGGTCCGTATCCAAATGAATATTTTGTTTATTCGTCGCAAGTTCCCGCAACGCCTTGTTTACATATGCTACCGTAACATCTATTTTCTTTGCTGCTGCATCCTTCTCCTGCTGGCTCCCGCTACTTAATTGATTCTTAAATACTTCTTCTTTCAAGTAATTCTGCGCAAGAAGTGCGCATTGGTCGCACACTGTTGGTATATTGTCATTGTTTTGATTTTGTTGAGAGATTTTAGGTGCTTTAGGACGGTTGGTAGTTTTCACCTTAGCAGTTTTCATTGCCTCAGCATGTGGTAAGAAGCCAAGACCCGCCAATGACAATACACAACAAACTTTTAAAAATTTTTTCACTATTATCCTCCTTTATTTAATCCTCTAACTATAGCCTAACATTTTAATATCCTAGGGACTTCGTCCCCTAATTGCAAATTGCCTATTCAATATTTCACCCCAAAACCGCAATCAAACTGTAAATTTTAGTATTACAAAAAGCAATAAATAATTAAGTTTATATTATTTCTCAAAACTTATATTATTAAATTAATTGTTTTATTTTATTGTATTTGTATTGTAATTATATAATACACACATTATAAAGTCAAGTGAATTTTTGGAAAAGGTCTTCCGTATAATCAAAATAAAATCTCATGATTGCAAATGTCAGAGGTTAAAGAACCTAATAACAAAGCGTCTTCTACAATTTCAATATTTTTCATAAACAATTCTAAAACGTTTATAAAGACAATAGAGTGACAATTTTTGAGTTTTTGTTAAATTTGTTAATTCCTTAAACTCTAACATCAACCAATGCTTTTAATATTTTCATTTATTTAAACTTTAGACTTTTTAAAATGCCTGAAATCATAACATTTTCTATTTTAAAAATCAGTGTAAATTACTGCCCTATCAGATATTCCAGCGTCGCTAGAAGTTTATGTTCCATTGAGAGTCTAGGTTTGCGTCCGCTCCTTCGTACATTTTTAGTGTGCTCTTCTGAATATTTTTATTTAAATTTCAAATTTTTTGTTTTAGAGCAGTAATTTAAAAGAGAATAAACTCAGGCAGTTATTTATTAAGAATACAGTTTTAAGATTAGGCAAAATCTAAAAACAAAGTATATTGTGCGCTCAATTATAAAAATAATTAACACAGTAAAAGCAATGGATGAGATTGTAACCGGTCATCCATTACTATTAATTGAAGCTTTAGTGGAAATAAAAGCCCGGATTTAGACTTAGCTAAGTTCGGGCGGTTTTTTATTTATATATAAGTCCTAACAAAAATGTGTGTGTTTGCACTGCCACTTTTTTAAAGATATGCCAATCCAAAATGAATATATTCCGATAGTAATAATAGATAAAAGCACCCATTTAATCCATAAACCAAACAATTGAACAGCCGAACCATCAAAATAAAGACGTTTCCCATTTATTACCGTATGTTTAGTCTCCCAATTATATATCATACAACAAGCCCAAGGGAAACATATCCCCAAGGTTAACAGAGTCACAATGAAACCTAGTATTCTATAGCCTATGAGCTGTAATATCCCTCCATCAAAATATGATGTCTCTTCCATAGGTACCAACTCCTTTCTGGTAAATTATACTATATTTAAAAGATTATTTCAAGCATAATTTGTGTGTTGTGTGATTAAATCATTTAGTATGAAAAATTTTTTATTGTTCAAATGAGAATTATAAAAATAGCCCAGAATGAGACTTCAATTGCACTTATGGCTCTTTTCCTTAAAATTTTTACTTTGCAAAGAACCATCTATTTTTTAATTAACTGACTAAATATTTTGCCAACTCATAGATAAACTGAAGAAAATGAATACAGAGACAGAAGAGTTGAATTCTTTAAAATTCATCAAAAACATCTTAAATTATTAAATTTTTATAATAAACTTACAGCATGAGCATATTTTTGTATTTATCAATTTTTCCACATAAAATAGCAATTAGTAGCATCCAAAAGGCAAATTAACTATTACTGCAGGTTTATACCAAGCTCAGAAAGCTGATTTTTATCTATTTCTCCCGGAGAATCAGTCATAAGTTCTGCTGAACTTGCAACTTTGGGAAATGTTATAACTTCCCTTATACTTTTTGCCCCAAGCATAAGCATAACCAATCTGTCAAAACCAAAGGCAAGCCCTCCATGCGGAGGAACACCATATTTAAAAGCTTCAATTAAAAATCCAAAACGCTTTTCAATCTCTTCTTCACTAAAACCTAGTGCACTAAACATTTTATTTTGAATTTTAGGGTCATTTATCCTTATAGAACCTCCACCAACTTCATTACCGTTCAAAACTAAATCATAAGCTTTAGCTCGAACTTGCTCCGGAAAACTTTCTAGTTTTTCCAGGTCCTCATCTATCGGAGAAGTAAACGGATGGTGTTTGGCAACATATCTTTTCTCTTCACAATCATATTCAAAAAGCGGAAAATCCACTACCCATAAAAGATTCGGTACAATCTTTCCATTATCATCTTGTTCTTCTTTTATTAAACCGAACTTTTCAGCTAACCGGCATCTTAATATACCTAAAATTTCCTGAACTAAACTCTGGCTCTTATCTGCCACAATAAAGATAACATCTCCATTTTCAGCGTCCATTTCTTTGCGGATTTTTCTATTTTCATCGTCTGTAAAAAATTTCTCATAACTCGAAGAAGTAGTCCCATCATTATTTATCTTTGTAAATGCAAGTCCTTTAGCTCCACAGCCTTTCATTTCTTCTGTAATGCTATCTATTTCCCGCCTTGTTAGTAAAGATGAAAGACCTTTGGCATTTATCCCTTTAACCGCTCCTCCTGCTTTAACTGTCTCAGCAAAAACCTTGAACTCACAATTCTGTACAATGTCTTCTATACTCACAATTTCCAAACCAAAACGCAAATCCGGTTTATCTGACCCATACCGCCCCATAGCTTCAGAATAAGGCATTCTTCTAAACGGTGTTTTTATTTCTACATCTAAAATTTCCTTATAAATCTTCTTTATAAATCCTTCAGCCAATGTAATAATGTCTTCCATATCCACAAAAGAGGCTTCTAAATCTATCTGAGTAAACTCTGGTTGGCGGTCTGCTCGGAGATCCTCATCTCTGAAACAGCGAGCTATCTGCATATATCTGTCAAATCCGCTAACCATCGATATCTGCTTGTATAGCTGAGGAGACTGAGGAAGTGCAAAAAACCTACCCTTAAAAACTCTAGACGGCACAAGATAATCCCTAGCCCCTTCTGGAGTGGACTTTATCAAAATCGGTGTTTCTATTTCTATAAAATCTTTTTCATAAAAGTAGTCACGGGCTAATTTTGCTATTTTATGGCGAATAATAATTTTTTCCTGAACTGTAGGATTTCTTAACTCAAGATAGCGGTACTTTAAGCGTGTTTCTTCATTTACCTCAGATACCTTGCTAACTTCAAACGGCGGAGTTTGCGCTTCTGATAGTATTTTTACGTCAATTAACTTAACTTCAATTTCACCGGTTGGAATATTCTTATTTTTTGCCGTTCGTTCCCTGATAACCCCTTTTGCCTCAATTATATATTCAGATTTTATCTCACGAATAACATCAAACATGTTTTCATCCGCTGAATCATCGAGAGCCAGTTGAATTATTCCTGTCCTATCCCTCAAATCTATAAAAATAAGTTTTCCAAGTTCACGCTTCTTCTGTACCCAACCGTAAAGCGTTACCGTTTCCCCTAAATTTGATACATTAAACATTCCACAATAATTACTCCGATTGAATTTTTTCACTTCACCGCCCCCTATCTTTAATTCTTTTGGGAATCCTGAGAATCATAAAATATTCTTTTAAATTCTTCTACAAAATTCTCATTTAAATTAATTTTTGTCTGTGTTCCTGTCTGCATATTTTTTAAAATGGCTTTTCTGCTGTCTATCTCGTCCGCACCAAGAACCATTGTAAACTTTGCTTTCAGTTTATTCGCATACCTCATCTGCGGCTTTATAAATCTTCCTACAAGATCAATTTCGGCTTTAAATCCGCACTGTCTTAAGCTTTTAGCGATTTTTATTGATTCACAGCGCGCCGGTTCGCCCAAAGGGGCAATATATATTTCACAAGGAGATTCTTGCGGTACCTGCACATTCTGTCTGTCCATTACACAAAGGAACCTTTCCATTCCTATTCCAAACGCAACTGATGTTAACTTTGGTCCACCTAATTCCTGAGATAAATTATCGTACCTTCCACCCCCACAAACTGCCAAATTATCCCCACTTTCAGTATCAATAAACTCGAAAACCGTTTTTGTATAGTAAT
>CATOLC010000004.1 GCA_951800855.1 uncultured Ruminococcus sp. | reverse complement strand
TCCTTGCCCATTCCAATATTCCCACACGACTTCTTCTATCTGTACATCAGAAGGCTCTAAATCTGCAAAATCAATATCCGTCATTATATATTTAAATTTTTTTCCTATAGCGGCACTAGGGTCTGCATCAACTTTAACCTTAACAAATTGAACTTCTGCCTCAATTTCTATGTTAGCTCCTTTTTTTATCAGAGCTTCTTCGCATGCAAGATTAAAATTATTGTACATTGTATATTTTTCTTCGAACGGGAAAAAATCTTCATCCGCAAGATGAGTATCGTTGCAAAAAAGATAGTCCGGGGCTATCTTATTAGAAAATGACCTATAATTTATCTGAGTTACTGTAATATTATTATATGGTATTTTTTTAAGTCTGCACCTTAAACTAAGTCCTCTTTTGCCGTTAACTTTTACTTTCTGAGGCTGATTTTTAAACTCTATTCTGATTTCTTGCCCATTTTTTTCCATTTTTTCTGCTTTTTCCCATTTTTTCCCATTATAAATTTCCCATACGGCATTTTCTTTATCCGAAAATATCTCAGATAAAACCTTGTTTTTGGCCTCCGAGATACTATTGGAAAAAGTAAAACCTAATTGTGGGTTTGACATATAAAAGACAGTATCATCTGTAAAATAGATTTCATGGCTTTGCTTATTTTCATTGGATACCGTATCAAAAATTCTAAACGGCTCAATTTGTTTTTCCTCTTCTTCTTCACCGATATCATATATATCTACAATTGTATCCGATTCACCTTCAGTAAAGAATATCCCAGTGATTTTTGTATCAACTGCAAACATACTGTCCTGCGTTTCATATATTATAGTTTCTCCGCTTGATTTTTGAGATTTAGCGTAAAGAGATGAACCTTTTTTAATATAAGTTCCTCCTGAACCTTCCTCCACATCTACTATGACCATTCCCGTTGCAGCATAGGCCGGATACAGCTTTATTCCCAACATGTTTAGGAATGTTAAATAATAATTATAGGAGGTTTTATTATATTTATTTATAGTTCCTTCCATCAAATGACAAAAAATTTTAGCAAGAACTACCCCAAAATCAGAGCTCCCTTCATCAAAATTCCATTCCGGGGTATATTGAGCAGCAAATTTTTTTACTTCTTGCAAAAGAGCCTTTGAGTCTCTTTTGTCCAGTTTAGGAATATTGTACATCTTCCAGCCTCCTTTATATTATTTATTTAAACTTATTTTATGACTTACTCTTTCCTGATTAGGTGAAATATTTGTTATATAATCTATATTTACCACAACTCTAGAAGTTGAACCATCATCAGGATTCACAGAAACATGTAAACTATTTATATTCATTTCCCATTTTTTCAGTGAATTTGTAATAGCCTGCTTAAGGTCACTAACAAATGTCGGGTCTATAATTTCAAATAAAAAGGACTTTACAGCTGTTCCAAATCTCGGAAAAAGTTTTCTTTCGTTCAGCTGAGTAAGAAGGATAATTTTTATTGACTGCTTTATATTTTCATTGTCCTCGACAGACATAATTCTTCCCGTATCTTTATCAATATTTACCGGAAATTTCCATCCCCTGATTACTGCCATATTTCCTTCCTCCCTTAAATTATTTACCCAAGCTTGGTCAAACCGCTTCCCTTAACCGAAGCCACTGCACCCTGGAGCTCTGCCTGTACTGTTCCCTTAACTATAACTGTAGCACCTTGAAGTTTTGCCTGCGATGTAGCGTCTAAAACAGTGTTTAGTCCCTTTACATTTAAATTGCTATTCGTTTTAATATTTATCCCTTGGGTGTTTATCTGAATAGAACTAGTCCCAACACTCATCTTAATTTCTTGCTTCGCAGCTAATTCTATGCTTCCTTTATTTCCATCTATTGTAATTTTTGTCTGTTTATCACTTAAAGTTAAGGAAGTTTTTTTACTTGATTGGTTTATCATAAACACATCTTCCTTCCCTTGACTGCCTATTTTAATTTCCATAGTTTTTTTAGTTTTGTCAAGGTTTAAACTCCATTCTTCTCCATAGCTAAAGTACAGGTTTGGACTTTTCTTATTCACAATATTTGGTGCAAAATTAGTCTCATCATAAACACAGCCCAGGCATACCGCTACTTTTTTCTGACTATCAATATATCCAATAACTACTCTTTGGCCTACCGGAGGGACAAAAACCAAACCAAAACCAGCACCTGGCTTCTGAGCATTTACAACACCCGCTATCGGAACCATAAGCTGCACATTTTTAAGGGTAATCCCTCTGCCTTCAACTTCTACATTAATATAATTAAGTTTTTTATCCGTGACTACATCCTTTACTATAGCTATATCTATACCGTTCAACACTTCCACTCCTTTCTTATAAAATAATATTATCTTTCAGCCTGTATCTGTGGCAAGAGTCAGTTCCGTCGTAAATTTCTTATTCGTATACACATGTCTAATCTTAGTAAGTATATAAGTATTGTCTATTTGAGAACCCCATCCAGAAACTCTAACGCCATATCCAGGCAAAACTGAGCCCAAAGGATGCCCAGATATTGTGACCTCACAAACAATATGTTTAATAGAATTTTTTGTAAAATTTGCCTGCGCCACAAACTGAGCATAAGCAGATGTATCTACACCCTCATCAGTAATATTTTTTGACGTAATATCGTCAACATTTTTTACTGGATTCGGGCTAACAGTTAATGAGCTTTGCCCTATATTTGAAATATTTTTTGTAACAGGCTTTGATTTAACTTCTTGGCTTGGATGCAAAGGGTCAATACCAGTCACCACAACTTCCTTTGATAATCCCAAAACACTTGTAGTCCATTTGATATTCTTCACAAAAGTACATGGAGACAGTTCCAAAGCAGTTACAGCCTTATAAGTACCCACACTGAAAAAACATGCTTGTCCTAAATATATAAAAAACAAGCAGCCAGTCTCTTCTGCTAACCGGCACAAAAAGCTGTAATCGCTTTCGTTATTTTGATATAAAGTCTTATTTAAATTTGGTTCATTGTCAATTTTAACAGCTGTTGCAGTAATTTTTTGAGATTTAGTATATTGAGCTAAAACAGATGTAACAACCATGGAATATTTTGTACCTACTTTTTCCTCAGTTTTGCACCCTGCCATCATCCACATCTTTGCATCCATACACTCTAAAACAACTGTGCATACTATGCCATAAGAAATCTGAACACTGGAAATAAATCCTTTAAATACATCACCAGTCAAATTCATACTTCTACTTGCACTACTGGTATATCCCAATTTAACCGTGATAGACTCTCCCCGTTTAACCAAACCTGACTCCGGGTCATTACCATCTAAATTCCCAGTTATCTTGTTATATTTTAACTGGGATTTCTCTAAAACTATTTTACACAAACTTGATTCGTTTTCTACACCCGAAGTAATGTCTATACTTTTTACTTTTAAATTGTCTTTAATTTGCCACGGAGTTTCTATACCTATTTGAATCTCTGCGCAAGGCAAACCTGTGTTATACAAAGAATATTTATCCTTAATATTCGCCACTTATCTACACATCCCATACCAACTTAATAAAAATACTGAGACATATTTATACACCTTATTTAAAATCACCTTAATTATACAGTTTTTTACATAAAATATAAATACTTTTGTGATTAATTTTTTTTAATTAATTAGTAATACATAGTTCATATTATGCCACTTCTTCTCCTTTGAGACAACATTTCTTCCTCTACCCTTTCCATTATCCTATCGGACATTTCATCAACATCAAAATCTCCCATATAAGATTGTATCATTCTCATAACATCTTCCCTGGTTAGTCCTCTTTTTCTAGATGCAACTACCTCTTTTTTGATTGGTGGTTCATGGAACTTTGGCTCAGCATGGGGCTCTTTATAGGTACGAACCTGACTTTTAACCGGCTTTTGCTCCTTTTTGGGGGAAGCATCGCTCTCTTCCTTTATCTTTTTTATCAGGTCTATTGGTTTTTTATAAATTACCTCATTTCTCTGAACCTTTCTATAAACATTTTCAAGTGAGGAAACCTTCTGCCGGTTCAATAGAACCCTTTCCTCTATATTTTCCCCTAAATTATTAAAATATAGCCTTTGACTTTCTTCTATTTCCCTATATAAAGTCTTTTCTTTAACTAATGTCTTTTTAAATTCACGAATTTTGGGAGATAAAATAGATGAGAATTTCTCATATATATCATTCTTAATTATCTTAACATTTTTTATACGCTCTCTGGAAATCAAAGGGGTCTTAAAGAGTTTTTCACTTTTATTTTTTACTTGAGACAGTACTTTTTCATCAATAAATGATTTTTTAACATGTTTAACTTGCTTTGTTGTAAGTACTTTATTTATAATGTCCTGCGAAGTCGTTCTTATTAATAAATCAATATCACTTTGATTTATTACAGGAGGCTTCTTGGTTAAAATTGTTTTTGTTTTCTCTATATTTAAATTGGTAAATTGTTCCTCTTTAAATACATCTATTATATTTTTATTTATTATTTGCTTTTCAGTTAACCGATTTATTTTATCTTTATATAATTTTTGGGTCTCCAAAAACACATTCTTTTTTTCTTTAGCCCGAATATTAAGCGTACTTGAATAAATCTTCTTTAATACAGATGTAAGGTTTTTTTGATTTAAAATATTTAAATCTTTATCTATCCTGTTAATAACCGTTTCTTTCTTTATTACAAGTTCTGTTTTATCAACTATATTTTTCTGGCTTATTAATTTTTCATCCGTAATTCTTCGTTCAGTAATTTTTTTGGCAAAGTTTTCTTTCTGCTGCAGTTGCCGTTTTACCAAATTTTCCTTATTTAAAAGGGTAGTTATATCAGTTACCTTGATTTTTTTATAAATGTGGGCTGTTTTTGGGGCTGCTTTTTCATACTCATTAATAATCGATTCATTATAAATTTGAGGAACATTTTTAACCCGAGTTTCAACATTATATTTATTAATTTTTTGCCGTTTTACTTGTTTTTCAAGTTCTATTTTAGATATTTTTTTATAAGTCTCTTGAATTTGGTCTTCTATTTCTTGAAATTTAAGGGTTTTTTCTGTTTTTCTACCAATTAAACTGGTGTTTTCAATTATTCTTTCTGAAATTTTTTGTAAACTAAAGGAGTGTAAAATATTTTTGTTAAGTGTCCGGTTCTGGATTTCTTTATTTCTAACTTTAAATTTTTCAGTGTTTATAACATTTATTAGCTGATTTTTTATCTTAGAAGTACTAAATATATATGAAGCTATATTGTTTAAGGTTTTTTGCTTATTATATTTTTCTTCAGTTATATCCGCAGTCCGAATATAATTATTAAGCAGAAATGACTTAGAAAATATTCTTTTTATTGATTTTTCTTTAATATTTTCAGAAATAACTTTATTATATGCCGATAATATTTCTTTCTTAACAAAGATATTCTTGAAAATATTTTCAACTGCGCTGGATGCTAAGTGAACTTTTCTGTTTACATTGGTTCTAAATTCTTTATCTAATACCTTTAACTCTGAACGCTTGACTCTTTGGTCGTCTTGTTTTTCCTCAGTTTCCCTAACATTATAAGTTTTCAAAAACCTAAACTCAGTTTTTGAGCGTTTAAATAATACTCTGTTTTCCGATATTTTATTTAAATTTTCATGTTTTTTCTTTGTTTCTTCATGAATAAAATATCCTAAATTCCGGCTTTCTACCTTCTTTTTAAGCTCTAAACCCGTCAATTTTACTTTAAATAAATCTGTGTATCTATTTAAAATGTTTCTTTCTTTAAGAACATTCTTAATGAGTTCAGTTCGCTTTAAAAACTGTCTTTGTTCCAAACTTCTGTTAACAGTATTTTGGAGTGTAGTGCGTTGCTCTTTCTCTGGCTTCGCCTCTTGGTGCTTTTCGTCTTCTTGAACTCTTAACGGTTTTTTAATGTTAATAAGCTGTCTTTTAGGAAAGGATTCTTTTAAAATCTCTTTCCCAGAAACAGCTTTTATTACACTGGTATATTTATTTTTTAAATTTATAAGATTATTGTAATTCTTAACAATATTAGAAAATATTTTCTGATTTTCGTTGCTTGTTCTAACTCTGTATTTACTTTTTAAACTTTCCTGGTCTTCGGATTTTTTTTTTGACTCTTCCAACAGAGATTTTAAAAGTTCATTTAAAGTCTTTTCGTCGAATAAATTATTAGATACTAATTCTAACTTCTGAACTTGACCTTGTGTTAAATTATTTCTTACATTTAGAATTTCATTTTTCAGTTGTTGAAGGATATTTTGCCTTACAACTGTATTATTCTGGAAAAATCCATTCTGCTCATCCTGAGTCGCCCTAAGCTGCATAAGAAGGTCAATTATGCTCTGCAAAACTTCTTGTATATAATTATCTTTTTTATAAATATTGTAAATAAGAGCCCGGCCATTAATATCATTTCGAGACTCATCATCTACTATAGTAGTCATTGGGGGTCTATTTATAAGTACAGAACAAAACGCACTATTGTTTTTCATCCATTGAGTGTGTCCAGAAAAGCCTAAAGCAGGCACAATCCCATTCGTTATTTTGATATTCTCACTCACTTTTCCATTTCCCCCATTGCCTCTAAAATATTATTTAACTAGCATCAACCATATTTTGTATCTCATCAGCCTTGTTCTCAGCTTCAGCAGCCGCTTCTACAGCCTCATCCGCCATCTCTTTTGCTGATTCTTTAGCCTTTTGCCTTTCCGCCTCAAATTTATTCTTTTCTGCTTCCATTTTTTTCATCTTTGCTTCATACTCTTTTCGAGCTTCCGCTGCCTTTGCCTTGTTTTCCTCATCCCTTTTATCCTCAAATTTATTCTTTTCTGCTTCTATTTCTTCCATCTTTGTTTCATATTGTTTTCTAGCTTCCGCTGCCTTTGCCTTGTTTTCCTCATCCCTTTTATCCTCAAATTCGCTCTTTTCGGCTTCCATTTTTTCCATCTTTGCTTTATACTCTTCTCGAGCTTTTGCTGCTTTTGCCTTGTTTGCCTTATCCCTTTCCGTTTCAAATGCATCCTTTGTTGCTTCTATTTCTTTCAACTTTGCTTTATAGTCTTCTATAGCTTTCGCTGCTTTTCCCTCTGTTTCTTTTTCTCTTTTCGCTTCAAATGCGTCCTTTGTTGCTTCTGTTTCTTTCAGCTTTGCTTCATACTCTCCTCGAACTTTCGCTGCCTTTGCCTTGTTTCCTTTATTAATATCATCCACTTTAATCTTTTCTTCCTCTGCTTCTTTCGCATCTTTTTCATATTTTGCTTTAGCTTCAGCTACTCTTTTCTTGGTTCTTGCATCCCTTTCCGTTTCAAATGCATCCTTTGTTGCTTCTGTTTCTTTCAGCTTTGCTTTATACTCTTCTCGAGCTTTCGCTGCTTTTTCTTTGTTTCCTTTATTTCTATCATCCACTTTAATCTTTTCTTTTTCTGCGTCTTCCATATCTTTTTCATAGTCTGCTTTAGCTTCCGCTGCCTTTATCTTGGTTTCTCTATCTCTTGCTTCTTCAAATTCTTTTTTGCTCTGCTCCATCTTTCCTATTTCTTCTTCGTACTCTTTTTCACGTTTTAGTCGCTCATCTACAGCTTTTTGAGTTTTTTGTAGACCTCTTTTTCTTTCTTTTTCGAAATTTTCTCTATTCTTATCAATTTCTTCCTGATATTGATTTTTCATTTCCTCCCATTTTTGCGCTTGTAGCTCTCTTGCCGCCTCTTTAGCTGCCTTTGCCATAGCTCTTGCTAGCTCCATAGCTTGAATTGCTGCAAATTTAGAAACTTCTGCTTCTTCAGCCTTTGTCTTATAATTATCAATCTTTTCCGCCTGTGATGCCCTAAACTCAAGCAGTTCCAAAGCTAAACGATCTGCTGCTTCTTGCGCCAGCTTAGTGGCTGCCCGAGTAGTATTAGCTAGTTCTTTGGAATATTTTTGTATTTGTTCTAAATTCTTTTTTTGCGCATTTATGATAGTCTCTGTTAGCTTCCTGCTTTTCAAAAGATACTTTTCTGCTTTTTTTCGAGCTGCTTCAACTAGTGCCCGGGTTTTTTGCAGTCCTTTTTCCCTTTTCAGCTTTTCTAATTCTTCAAAAGCTAACTTCTCAGAGTATTCTTCTTTCATTTTTTCTTTCATCTCGAGCAAATGCTTTAAATTTGCAGCAGCATCTTGTGCAATTGCTTCGTTGTCTTTTCTCATTTTTTCTATAGTTTCTTGATTTTTTTTAAAAATATCTGTATTTGCTTTTAGTTTCCCTCTCCTCTCTTTTTCGTCTTCTTTCATTTTTTCAGCGATCTCTTCTGCTTTTTTCTTTAGATCGATACCACTATCTCTTGTGGAAACTTCCAGCGGTTTTAAGTAGTCTTCCATATAGTAAGCTCCTGAGGGAGGCGCAAGAGGAATCCTTGTAAGTCCGTTATGTTGCACTGTAAACTTCTCTATCAAAAGAGTGTCTTTGGATTCAGCATTTAAACCATCAAGTGACCAGCTAGCTATTCCAAGTGCCAAGAAAGAAAACATAGCTAAAATTTGGTTTTTTCTAATTGTAGAATAAACAGTTATAAATCCAAGTGCCGGACCATATTCAAGGAGTTCCTGTGGATCAAGAGTATTCAAAGCCATCATTGCCGCTTTTCTTGCATCGTTAATAGGGATACGTGCAGCAGCAGCTTTAGCAACTCCAGTAATAGCCGAAGATGCTCTTATAATGTATCCTCGGCTAAATGTTAAGGTCGGCAAATTATCCTGAGGTCTTCCCACCAAAATTTTATGGTCATTCACCCCACCCTCGTTAATACTATCAAAACTTCGGGTAATCTCTATACCATCAATGCTCTGGAATCCAAAACTAATTTTATTAAATTCCACTTTAAAGTGGAATCCCATAGATAAATCCCCGGCAGCTGATATTGTATCCTTTGTATATAAATTGGGCATTAAGTCGCCTCCTTTCCTTGTAAAAAACTATAGACTAGATGTCAAAGACACTTTTTTTCTTCCCGCTACTTTGTCCATCGTTCATCTTTTTATTGATACTTGATATTTCGTTGCAGAACCGTATTCTTTCCTTATGTGTAAGGGTCATAATTTCGGTATAGGGCCAATGAAAATAATATGCCAAAAAAGAAATCTCCTCATATAGAGTATCAAGGGGATAACTTTTTAGGCTTCCCCGAAAAAAGGCAAAGTTACCTCAAATCTATGTGAACAATTCGGACAGTTCACATGCGCCACTTGGGGTTCCGCTGCGTTAATTTTCTGATATAAATCCTGCAGATACGCCATATCCGCCGTATATAAGTTTTCAATTACATTTGCGTTCACACTCGGAAGATTGCCAAGTTTAACAACTACTCTTTCTAGCAAAAGGATACTTAAATATCCCGCATTCATTTTTACTCGGGGATCATTTAAAGGAACTATCTCATCAGCAGCATTAGCAAGCCTCATAATTCCAGATCTATGAACTTCTCCATTTTTGTCTACATACCCTTTTGGTAATTCAAAACTTACTTGTGTCTCAAAAGACGCCATAACACATCACTACTCTCTTTCCCTATAAAAAATTAATTTAAGTTGATTTAATATTTATTTATTTTCCATCCCGCCCGAAAAAACGAGCGGAAATAGAAAACATCTGAGTTAAGCTATTTTATCCTGCGGTCACAGGCGTTGCATCTCTAATAATTCCTTCATGCTGAATTGTTAGTTTTTCTATAAGAACTTCCGATGAAGTTGAATCCAGGTCACCAGATTCATAATGGCTGGGCCATGCATTAATAACTTGCCAACTTGCAGTGGGTTCCCCAGCGTTGTCAAATACCGTGATTGTCGCATTAACTGGATTGAAAGTACCGCCTTCCAGATAACTCTGGAAATAATTGTACAATAGTGGATTTGAATAGAGCCCTTTTTCCAAACTAAACTCACTATAGCTGACAAGCCCTGGCAACTTTCTTATTGTTAATCTGCCGAACCCGCCTTCACGGTATTCACCAGGTGAGACATCAGCAGTAAAGCCACCGGAAATTGTTTTAAACGAGGTTGTCCCAAGTCCTGCAAAATTACAGGTGAATCTAAATCCCCTAATAGGGTTTCTAAGTCCCCCAGCTGCAGTACTTTCAGTGGTTAAGGCCTCAACTCCTAAATCCTGTATTCCTTCTGCTCCCATAGTTAATCAATCCTTTCTAAAATAATTTATTAATATTAATTTCTATTATTCACCCGTTTTCTGTGTAATTCTAAATATCACAAACTCCGCAGGTTTAACCGGAGCCACGCCGATAACACAAATCAGACGTCCTAAATCAATATCATCTTTGGTCATAGTGTTAGGACCTATGTCCACAAAGAATGCATCCGAAGCTGAACTTCCAGCCAGTCCACCGCTTCTCCATACATTTTCCAAGAACAGTTCAATTGTTCTTTTTACTCTTGACCAAAGCCCTGGTTCATTTGGCTCAAAAACAACCCAGTTGGTATTGCTTTTAATCGACTCTTCCAAATATATAAACAGCCGTCTAACGTTGACGTATCTCCAAAGCGGCTTGGACGAAGCTGTTCGGGCACCCCAAACACGTATACCTGCTCCTGGGAATTTTCTTATCAAATTAACTCCCTTAGGATTCAAAAGGTCCTGTTCACCAACTGAATAATTAACCGACAGTCCTGTACAGTTAGCAACCACCTCATTCGCTGGAGCTTTATGAACCCCTCTGGAGTTATCACTTCTAGCAAATATACCCATGACAGAGCCGGAAGGTGGAACAAAAATATCTTTTTTATCCAGAGGGTCATAAGTTCTGATCCATGGATGATAAATCGCACAGTAGTCACTGTCAAAAGAATCTCTGAATTTAAGAACATCCGGCACACTCTTGTTTTTCAGTGGAATATCTATTACTGCAAAACGGCTTGACAATGTTTCGCAGTGATTAACCAACGACAGTTGTATATTCAGGCTGGAAATTCCAGGAACAGCCATAATATTAACGTCAGTATTATCCAAGAATGCTTGGATACCAGTCCTTTCGCCCGGCCCATCGTCTTTTCCTATAAAATCATCATCTGTAATGCTTGCAGCCGAACCATTAAGCCCGCCTTTGAACAGAGCTTTCACAGCCTCCTCTTCTTTGTCGCTTCCAAATATGCCTTTAAAGAAGTCAAACGGAGAAATAATCTCTTTAGGAGGTTTCACCACAGCCTTAACCAGATCAGAACCAATTAATTTTTTCTCAATAAACGAAGGAGAAGACACATTAAGCGAAACACCCTCATAAATTTCTTCTACCCCATCACATTCAATCCTGATATCCATTTCACACGTCTTTATAAGAATTTTAGGTGAAATGTCGGTATCCACTACATCTCCTTCAAAGGGTTTCTCAAAAGTAACTGTGTTCCCACGTGTAGTTTTGACACGATTGTATTGAAGTTTATTTGTCCCTTCAACAACAACTATATCCCCCACATCGAAACCTACTGCATTTTTTAGCCGATACACACCTGTCTTATCAATGAGTTCAAGAATCTGAGTTCTGCTGTCACTCGATTGAGTAAAACTCATTATCACATTATTGCCCCATTCTCCAGGATTTTTTGACTGGATATCCACTTGTCCTTCTTTTCCCTTTTTGCATACAACTTTAGCTACAGCAGCATCAGAAGGCACAACTCTTGATATAAATGCCCTTGACCCACCGTTAGCAAAAAAGCTATGGACAGCATAAGCCAAAAACCTATACTCACCAAACTCGTTAGCTTGCAAATAACCGCCGAATTTTCTAGTAAAATCCGAAGGACTGGTCACCAAAACAGGAGCTCCGCCAAACGGTCCTCTTTCTGCCAACCCGACAAATCCAGCTGTGCTCGTCCCTACTCCCTGCATAGGGGTAGCCCCACTGTCAAACTCTTCCACATACACTCCGGGAGATAAATACTCTGCCATGTCTTTCGGCTCTCTACCGGTTCATTCCAATAAGAGCCTCTCAACTCCTTTCAACTTAAAAATATTAATTAAATATATTTACTAATAAAATAGGGAAATGAGCCCTAATTTATGGTAAAGCAAATTAAAATTTTTACTTAATGTTATATCTTCTTTTTATTCCCTCTATTATTTCTAAAAATTCATTCATACCAATGCTTTTCATCCTGGCTTTACTAAATAAATCCATCTTTATTTCTTCTGCTTTCTCTTTTCCAATTATCCTCTCAAGCATTTTAACAAGCTCTTCTATTAAAATTATTTTGCGGGATAATTCTAACTCTCTTTTTTTGCGCTTTTTTTGTTCTTCATCTTTTGTTTTTGCCATATTCCTTGATCTTATTCGGGATAATTCCATAATTCTTTTTCTTTGAACAATAAGTTCGTCTGCTTCTATGAGCATCTTTATCTTATTATTTTTAAGTCCATCGGTAAAATCTTGAATTTCATTTAAAAATTCTTCATTTTTTTCCTTTTTCTCATTTTTTATCTTTTTAAGTTTATCCTTCTTTTCATTAATTTCCCGAACTTTTTCAGGATCTTCTTTTTTTTCTTTTTTAATCTCTTCTAACTCTTCTTCCTCTTCATTATTACTATAAAGCAATGTGTCTTTGTCTTTTTTCCCATATTTATCGCTTATAGTCTGGATATTTTCAAATTCTTCAGTTTTCCTGGAAAACTTAAAGCTCAAAGCTCCTGCTTCAAAATCTTTTTCTTTCCCATCAAAATTTGCTCCAAAATAAGTATTTGAAGAAAATTTGTCTCTCTCAGGAACCCCCTGTTGATTCTTGTCTTTATCTGACATGACCGTAAAACCCAAATCAGATGATTTTTTAAATCTGTTGTATCCTACCATCACAGTTCCTGCAGTCTTCGTTTCAAAGCTTCCCATCTGCTGTGGAATTTTTTTAACTTTTTCCCCACCACTTGGTATGACTTTGTTTATTTTTAATTTGTTTTGTAAGATTTTTTCGATATTTTCATCAATTTCTTCTGAATTATCTTTTTTCTTACTTTCATGCCACCAAGTAGTTGATTTATTGATACGCTTCGGATATTTCAGCAAATCTTGATTTTTATATTCGTCAGAGACACTTAAATAATCATCATGCTTCACTTTTTTTTTATGCTCTGACATAAAAATCCCTGCTCTCCTCAAAATTAAAAGTCAATTAATACCCTTAAAATCACCCTCCCCTTATCCTTAATACAAAGGACGCCTACTCAAAATTTTATTCAACTAAACCATACTTATAAATTACTGTACTATAATATCATAATATTTAAAATAATTTTGTATGGTTTTGTTCACCTAGAAAGTATATCACAAATTAACTATTTATTCTATTAATTATATCTTAAATTATTATTTTTTGTATTAATTTATCATTATTTCTCTATATTTTTATCCAATATACAAAGTTTTATAACATAGTTAAATATAAAGATTGTTATAAAGCCCTATTTATTTTATTTTTTAGCAACAAAGCTATGCTACACTTTTAATTTTACCCACCAGAAATTCTTCACCATGCAAAATACTTTGTACTTGCAATATTTCCTTGATTTAACCATATAATTTAAAAAATAATATTATAGGATGGTGATTTTTTGCTTTTTTTTGAACTTCAAGCCATACTAAGCAACCTAGCTTTTTTTGTTCTTCACGTTATCTCTCACAATATTTTTCCTAAAGCACTTCCTAAAAAAGAGGAGCAAAACTTAATAAATCTTCTTAAAAATGGAGATAAAAACGCAAAAAACAAACTTATTGAACATAATCTTAGATTAGTTGCACATATTGCAAAGAAATATCATAATTCCAAAAGCGATCCTGATGACTTAATTTCTATCGGGACAATTGGTTTAATAAAAGCTATAAATACTTTTGACGGGTCAAAAAACGCTAAACTTTCAAGTTACGCTTCCCGTTGCATAGAAAACGAAATTCTTATGCATTTTAGGAATACTAAAAAAGCAATGTTGGATTTATCTTTAAATGAGCCAATTGAGACAGACAAAAACGGAAATGTTCTCACTCTTATAGACACAATAGCATCTAATGAATGCATATTTGAAACAGTAAACACGAAAATAGACATAGAAAAGCTAAATGTTTATTTAGTTAAATTCCTAACACCACGAGAACGGATAATTATATGTTTAAGATACGGTCTTAACGGCTTAAAACCGCTTCCTCAAAGGGAAGTTGCAAAAAGGCTGAGTATATCTCGGTCTTATGTTTCCAGAATTGAAAAAAAAGCTATAACTTCTCTAAAAAAAGGATTTGCTAAATAGACCTTTATAAATTTCAGAGACTTCATTCACAAAGGAAAACAAAAAAACGTGGCTCTGTCCAGAACAGAGCCGCGTTTTTTTGTAACGCTGACAATATAGCAGTAAATTATTTTATTAAGATTTTAAACCATCGTCGGATGCATCAAGCGGTAGAAAACTAATAACCCCTACATCTTTGGTATCTGAACCCCACAAACCATTAATCATTTTTTCAAAATATTCATTTTTTGTACAAGTCTTCTTAATCACATCTAACCGCTCTTTTTCAGACTTCAGCGGAATTACTTCTTCCCAAAGCCACTTCATAAATGAACAATAGTCTTCTCTATTTTCCTTAAATTCAGTTTTCCCGAACTTAGAAAACCGTATCAAATACAAATCGACTAGTCCATTGAATCTCGTGTCTAATTGACGCAAGGCCTTGAGCATATTTTTTTCTTCATCTCGATTTCTATTCGAACGACGAACATGTAAAAGTATATCTTTCAAAAATATTGTATATAATTCTTGCTGTTCCCCCGGATCAAGTTTGCCACCTTCTATATTACATCCCAACAGCGAGGCAAACAATTTTTTCCCTTGATCCGACAATCCATTCCAATCCTCTGAGTTCTCTCGAATCCATCTCTTGAAAAGTTCTTGATCTTGGTCAGACTGTTGCTTCTCATTACCCTTTGAGCCAGATGAACTGCTTTTCCCTTCACCCGAGGAGTTGTATGAGACGGTGTTCCCATGGTCAGAGTAATAATTTGACTCAATTTCCAAACCATTGGAACCTGCTGAACTTACAACCTTAGTATCTGAATATGAAGTCGTTTTTTTACTGCTTTTACTGCTGGAACCACTATTTTTTTCTAGAACTGCTTTTCCCTGTCTTTGAACTATCCAAAGCTCCTAAAAAAGGATCACTTAATTGTTCATTTTCTGACAACTTGTAACTAGAATCCGCGATAGCCTGTGCTTTATATGAATCCGGGCTTATGCTTCTACTACTATACCCATCGCCTCTACTTGAGGACGTGTATGAGTTAGAATCACTTAAATCTTCATCAACTGGAACTACATCATCATGTGGCAAAAAAATTAAATAATCTTTAAATTTTGACTTTTTCAATATATCAATAGCCTTTTCATATTGGGTATTACTTGAGCACTTTTTCTTAACTTCAGTCTGCATACTTTCTGCACTGTCCATGCAGAGTATACTACCCCAAAGCCAGTTCATAAAAGATTTCATAAAGTTCGTTTTGCCCATTGTGTTCTTCAGAGCTTGATCCGCAGCAGTATGGTACAAAGCAATAATAGGATGTGTACTATTGTCAAGTTTCCACAAGGCCCGTAGCATAACGCCCACATCACTATCAAAAATAAATTTACCCACACAGGATTTGATGGTATTCAACACTTCTGTATTAATTTCAACCGCAGAATTATTATCCAGCAGATCTCCGTTTGGAGCGCATTTTAGTATAGCAGACAGATATTTTTGGCAAATATCATTTATACGATTCCAATTAGATTTATTATCTTCTATCCATTTGAGGAACAGTTCATTTTTTTTTGGGGGGGAACTGCCTTTGCTAAAATCATCATCGTCTTCATCGCTCGCTAATTCAAGTTCATCCGAACTAGTTATGTTACTACTATTAGTAACATTCTGATTGGGTTTACTGCTGTAATTATCTGAACTTTCAAATAGATCTACTGTACTGTTTCCAGATCGGGAATGATTCTCTTCTTTTATTGCTTTCTGCAATTTATCTTCTTCGGACAGGTTTTTCGATTCCACATCTGAGGAAAAATAATTCTCACTATTAGAGGACATATTGTCTTGTTCGTGTTCCGAGCGTCCTGTCCTGCTGGAACCACTATTGTTTCCAGATGAATTTTTATTTCCTTCATCTGACAGTTCTAAGTCAACGGTTGAAGCCGAACCATCATTACTTATATTGGATTGATTTTGTCTATTTAAACCTTTCACGTCCATAAAATGACTTATAGAACTATTTCCATCTTCCTCCTCCTCTATTTGCACTTCATTATCGTTCATTCCAGCAGAAGAATCATAAATTGAGCGACGCTCAGAATCATCGCGTTTAAATTCATTCCACAAAGCTTCAGCATAAAAATAAGTCTTCGACTTCTCTTCCAATTCCTTCGAAAAGTCTGTATATCCAGATATGGCTTTACTATAAATTTTCTGGATTTGATATTTTAATGTTTTATATTTTTCCCAATCTTCGATATCTTCAGGTTTTTTAGATAACCTGTCTAATATATTACCAGCCGCGTCAACACCAAGAGCAGCCGCCACTTTGAGTTTATAGAAATACTCAGACTGCAATTTCTCACTACCCTCTTCGTCATCGTCTAAGCTAGGATCCAGAGGCGCGCACCCGAGCACTGCTAAACTTTTTTCAAAATCAATAACCTTAACATCGTTTTTCAGCTCATCCAGCAAATGCTTTGCATACGCAGCGTGTTTCGCGTCACGTACCAATAATCCCGCAGTATAGACACAGTCATCTAAAAATTCCCCAGTATCTATAAGATTTTTGATGTCAATGTAATATTTTTGTAATTTATATTTGTATAGTCTGTAATTAGTCCCGCTATCATATAAACCAGGTGTGGATGCTAGACTCTTCAAATAACCCTCTGCATTTTTAAAATGACAATCAGCGGCCATCTTCAGCAAGTTCAAGGCGCGCGAACTATTATCTATGCAAGTCTGATCCCCTGGCGTCTCCCATTCATACGCCAGAACGTTGAATGCTTTCTCAATGGAATCATCACTGATGCTATTACGGATGCTCTGCTGGTCGAACTTCACCTTTGGTCGCCGCTTTTGCGCCTCGGTCTCTCCATCGATCAGAGTCTGCTCATTACTGAGCTGCATCGACGGTCGCCATCCCGGCACATCCTCCCTGCTGACGGCTGAAATGCCGAGATTAGGGTGAGACGAGCCTGCGCCTGTTCCGGCATTTTTTCTAGAGGTGCCACTCTTATTGATCTGAGTCTGCGCATCACTGAGCCCCAGCGACGCCTGTCTTCCCTTAATTTCAACCCCTTCGCTGGCTGAAATGCCGAGATTAGGGTGAGACGAGCCGGAATGCGAACCATCATTTCTCTGTGCAGTATTAGGTTTCGGACTTATTTTTTTTTTCTCTGAACCCGGCGTTTCTTTATGATCGTAGGTCTTGAAGTATTTATCTAAGTTAGCTTTCAAATTCTGCGCAGCAGCGGGATTAGTGGGTCCAGCGGGTCTAGCGGGCCCGAGATCACGACAGGGATCAACATCGTAGAAGGAATCGCCCGCCTTACTACGCGGGACCTTCCGGTCGGAAGGGGACTGCCGGGTCTGCTTAGCCTTACTCGTTGGGACTACACTATTCTTATTTCTCAGGTTTCTTAGTGATTCCTGCAACTGTTCGGGAGAGTAGCCGGGGCCTTGGTAAGGCTTCTTTGGTTTTTTCAGTTGCTCCGAAGTGAGTTTCCTCAGCTTTTGCTCATCCAAAAGGTCCGGTGTGATTCCCCTCCCCTGCTCCAAAGCTGCAGGTGCGAAACTGGAGCGGTCCGAGAA
>CATOLC010000003.1 GCA_951800855.1 uncultured Ruminococcus sp. | reverse complement strand
GGTTAAAGACCTGGGTGTCGTTACCGGAATGACTGCTAATGGAGATGCAGAACCCGGGGATTTTAAGAAATTTGAGATAGATTCAATTAACTTTGACACGACTATTTCGGTTGACAACGTCAAGATAAAAGAATATCCTATTAAATTTGAATTAGATTCTACATTGATGATAGAGGAAGATTTAAAAGACTTAATTACCGTTTATGACGATAATGGAAACAAGTTTGCATGGGATTCGATGAATAAAATGCTGTATGGCACGGCACAGCATTTTTCAAAATTCAGGTTTAAGGTCATAATAAATGATGCATATAGCAAAAGTAATATTAATTTTACTCCTCGTGCAGAAAATGCGCTGATTGAGGGAGAGACAATTGTTAAAAATGAGGAATATTGGGAAGTCAGCGAAGCTCTTATAAATAAAGGCTATAATTTGATTATTATGGCAAGGGGTTTTGAAAGGAACACGTATGCTGTTACGTTTAACGGTAAAGGATTAATTTTTGATGACAATATGGGGGAAAACATTTCTTCTTGGGATGAATTTAATCAGAAACAAACTCCAAATGAAGAAAATCAGAAAGAGATACTTCATGAAACTGGAGAATTAGTGTTTAGAGTGAAAGAAAATATAAGCGATGGATACAGTATAGATGCGGATTTAGATGTAAAGGCGACTAACGGAAGTATCTCTGCTTCTTACAGAGAAGGCACAGATGAAGGGGCGAAATACAAGGAATACACACTTTTGAATGTAACTGCGGATACGATTGTTAACGTAAATGGAGCCAAATCGATATTTTATACCATAGACTTCAAGACAGACCTTAACGAAAGCACGGATAGTGCTGAAACTCCTCCGAAAGGGCTTAAAATTTTTGATACTGATGGAAGAGATATTTCATCGGGGATAAGAACTACTAACGGAAGTGATGTGAAATTTTCGATCGTTCTTAATGATGAATACACCCAGCTTGTACCAAAGGTTTCTACATCGAGCCAGCCGGAAATTGCGGAAGAAGGCGGATACTATACTGTGTTGAATGTTAAGAAAAATGAGACTGTGAGAATAGAGCAGCTTAAAGATAATAAGAATAAATATACCGTAACTTTCCTAAAGAGTGGGGACTATTCCAAAGTAGAGTTTTTGAACCAGTCAGGAGGTACAATAACAGACAAAACGGTAGGCCATGGGGAAGATTATAGCTTTAAGATAAAACCTTTAAACGGATATGGATTATCAGAAGCGGTTGTTAAGACTACTAACAGTGAAATTGTTTATTCGCTTAACAGTAACAATGATTTAGATGTTCAGATTTTAAACGTAGTAGGTACGCCTGAAATTTCAATAACTAATGTTACGCTTAACCTTTATAATATAAAATTCAATATGCTTCCGGCTGAGGGAGAGACAATAGCCGATAATGCAGCAACAGTACATGCATATGGTTCTGATAGAGATATAACAGATGGAACTTATGTGAGTTACCAAAAAGATTTAGAATTTAGAGTTCAACTCGGTGAAGGCTATAGTCAATCTCAGATAACAGTGGAATATAAACAGGCGGAAGAAAGCGAGTTTACAACTATAACTCCTGTTGGGGGTTACTATAAAATAAGTAATATAGTGGGTGGAGTTACTGTAAATATAGGGAATTTAAAGAATAACAGGTACAGCGTAAGGCTCGTGATGGGTTCCCTTGATGCAGCAAACGTTAAACTTAGCCAGGGAACTGAGAGCATTCAGCCTAACACTCTTTTGGAGAACGTGGCAGTATATGGGGGGAGTTATTCGTTTAATATAACTGCCAATACTGGCTATAATCTTAATAATTTGCTCGTAACTACTAAAGATGCGGATGTCAGGCTGGACTTATCTTTTGATGGAACTTCATGCATAGTAACTTTAGATAATATAGTAAGTGATTTGAACTCCGTAAATATAAGCGGTATAAATAAAAATATGTTTTTGGTCTCGTTCCCAGGGATAGAGAATCTTTACGTGTACGATGAAAATGGGAAAAACATAACTTCAACGGGAAAAGAAATAGCATTTAAAGGAAGCTTGCGGTTCACATTGGAGCCCCATGAAGGTTATGACCAGGCTAAGGAGAATTGGGTAGCACAATGCGATGCGGAAGAAGGAGTAACCATAAATAAAGAAGTCAGTACAGCCGGGCAGAGCATTTGGACTGTAAGGAATATAACAAGCGATGTTAAAATAACTGTTAGCGGGGTCGATATTAATACCTACAAAGTTAATATGAAGGGAAGCGAAAATGCTCTTGAGTTTTGTAATGCTGTTACTGGAGTGCAGATTGTAGACGGAGAAGATAACTGGGTATCCCATGGAGGATATTATAACTTTATGGTTAGGGCAAAAGAAGGATATGACCTTTTGGACATGTATATAGAGTCAGATACAGGAGACCTTTTTGAGGAAAGCAGGACTATTCAGACGGCAATTTACACGCTGAAAGATATCAGAAAAGAAGCTACAGTTAAAGTAAGAATAAACAAAAGTAAAATTGAGGTAACATTTCAGCCAGGAACCGGGATAATTTACCAGGAGAAAGAAGCGGTAAGCGAAATTACAGGGAAACAGACTGTAATATATGGAGATACGCTTGAATTTGTGGTAAGAGCTCTTCCGGGATACGATATAAATACGCTTAAAGTTTGTTTGGGCAAAGAAGAGATTCCTTTTAGCACGGGGACGGATGAATATCGTAGATTTGTTACAAAAGAGCTTAAAGAGGATTATGTAATAAGCACATCAATAGCAAAAAAGAAATATACGGTAACCGTTCCACTAATTGATGGAGTAAGTTTTTATGAGAATAACGAGGAGATAAAGGGTGGAGGTTCAGTCACTTTAGAGTATGGTGATAGGTTTCAGTTTAAGGTAATTCTGGACGGGAAGCATAATCAGTCCCAGATAATTGTCAAATCCAATGGTAGTGTACTTTCTCTTATTGATGGATTTTATACAATAACGGAAATATCTCAAAATATCAATATAAGTGTGGAAAACGTGGAAGTAAATAAATATAAAATTAATTTAGTTGACAGTGTAGGGATACAATATAACAGTTCAGATGGTTCGCAAACGGATATAAAAGGTATTCATATTGTGGAGTACGCAGAGACGTTTTCATTTAGAGTTGTGCCTTTGGAAGGATATGAATTATCCTCGATGGTTGTGAGCGTACAGGGGGAAAATGGAAACACGAGCTCTATTACACCAAGTGGTTCGGTATATGAGATAAAAAATATAACTGAAAATAAAACGGTGAGAGTAGCAGAACAAGCGGTGATTCAGTATAAGGTGGATTTCGTTGCGGCGGATGGAGTAACCTATATGAATGAGACAGGGAATAATATTAAAGACCCAGTACTTGTCAGCCATGGGAACAACTTCGAATTTTCAATAACAATAGATGACGCATATGATGAATCAATTCCGATGTTAGAAACGACTTCTTCGAAATCTCAGATAAATAAGATGTCGACAGGAAAATATGTTTTGACAAACGTAGTGGAAGACATGCAGGTTAAAACTTTAAACGTTATTAAAAATAGATACACAGTTACTCTTAAAAAGGTAACAGGGGTAGTATATAAAAGTATGAGTGGGCAGACATTAGAAGGAGACCAGTCAGTGGAGCATGGAGGAAGTTTTCAGTTTAAAGTTGAACTTCTGCAGGCATATAATGAATCAGCGATAAGTGCGATGTTAGGCAGCGAAGCGATAAAGCCAGAAAGCGACGGGTCATTTTTGATAACTGGGATAATGGAAAATAAAACTGTAACTGTGATAGGAGTGGAAGAGAACCCGGAAGTTAAACTTATTAATATGATAAACGCTATGAGGGATTCGGTACGAGATGCTTCTGATGTTGATGCGGTTGTTGAAGCGACTAATTATTACAATCAACTTACTGATGAGCAGAAATCAAGGGTGACTAATCTTGACAAACTTTTCAGGCTACAGGAAGAATCCGGAAAGTTTATTCATACAACAAATGATATTACAGCGGAAGGGGTAGATTGGCACATAAAACTCGTAGCGGTGCCGTTATCAGCAAGTTCAGATGAGATGGGCAGAATTTATGACAAGTTAAGCACAGAATTTGTTTTGTGTCTATATAATATTTATCTTTGGGATATGATAACAGATAGAAAATACGAACTTCCTGAAGGACAAAAAGTAAAAGTTACGATTCCAACTCCGGATCTTACGTATTTTCAAGATACATTTATAGTGCATGAAAAATCCTCAGATAGTAAGCTTGAGTATTTGCTTTTAACGACAGAAGGAGACAAAACTTGGTTTGAAGTAACGTCCTTCAGTCCGATGGGAGTGGCCGCCAAAAGGAAACGAGACGACGTCCATTCTTCGTTCTTTGATGGAGTAGGGGCAAATTTAAATGAGATGAAAAAAATACTTTTAAGTACTTTTAATCCAAATAGATTTTCATTTAGTTCAGAGGAGGAAGAGAGCGAGGATTCCCAAGACAATAGTTCAAATGGGGATTCTGCTTTCGGAAATGATAATATCAACGAGAAATTTAAACAGGGAAATGAAGGCTTAGCCCGGGACAGTGCATTAAGGCTACTGACAATATTAATACTAGGACTTCTTATATCGGGAATTGTTATTTTGATTAAAAATAAAAAGAAATCAAGACGTAAAGACCCTAATAAATTTGAGATAGTAGAACATGAGTATTTTTCTGGATATAAAAATAACGATACAGAGAATAAGAAGGAGAAAAAGGATGGAGATAATATTTCTAAAGATGATTAAAATTTAGATTATTTCAGCTTTAGATTTATAGAAGCTAAAAACAGAGGAAAAGATTGTCGTTTCCTCTGTTTTACTATTTAATTCAATCGACTTTATATAAAATAATAAATAAAGCCAGCCCTAAAATTTTAGGAACTAGCTTATTCTATGGTGCGCCCGGAGGGAGTCGAACCCCCAGCATTTCGGTCCGTAGCCGAACCCTCTATCCAGTTGAGGTACGGGCGCATATATTAAATTGATGTTTCAACATAAAAGAGTATATCATGAGATTTTTTGTAAGTCAATGAAAAATTTGATTTATTTTTCTGATTTGTTATAATGTGAAACAAGATATTAGTAAAGAGAGATGAAAAATTTGGAGATGAACCAATTTAAGGTTTCGGTAGTTATACCGGTTAGAAATGAAGAAGTTTATATAAAAAAATGCATTGAATCAATTTTTTCTCAAGATTATCCCAAAGACAGTTTTGAAATAATATTTGTGGACGGTAATTCAGAAGATAATACAGCGGATATAATAAAAAGCTATATTACAGAGGAAAATCATTTGCGTCTGCTAAATAATCCTCATAAATTTGTGCAGCATGGTTTAAATATAGGAATTAAAGCTGCCGTTGGGGAGTATATAGTCAGAATGGATGCACATAGCCAATATGAAAAGGACTATATATCCAAAAGTGTGGAGTATCTTGAAAAAACTAATGCCTCGGATGTAGGCGGTCAAATGGTTGCAGTAGGTGAAACCAAATTACAAAAAGTAATAGCTGCGGCTTATCATTCTGATTTTGCTCTCGGCGGAGGGAAAAATCACGCTAAAGATTATGAAGGTTATGCAGATACGGTGTTTTTAGGGGCATTTAAGAGACAAGAAATTTTAGATATGGGTCTATACGATGAAAGACTTATACGAAATGAAGATGATGATTTAGCATTTAGGATGATTGAAAAAGGGCTAAAAATATTTATTACTCCAGAGATAAAAAGCAAGTATTATCCAAGATCCAAATATTCAGATTTGTTTAAGCAATATTTTGAATATGGGATGTGGAAAGTTGCTGTAATCAAAAAACATGGGAGACCCGCAAGGATTTCGCATTTGGTTCCAATGCTGTTTGTTGCATTTTTAGTGTTGTTTTCAGTAGGTTCGTTCTTTTTCAAGGAAATATTTTGGATTTTTACTGTTGTGATGAGTATATATTTGCTTCTTAATTTATATTTTTCCTTTAAAAACGATGGTGCACCTAAAATATCAGATAAATTAATGTTGATGCTTGTCCATTTTATTTTACACATTTCATATGGTTCAGGGTTCTGGGTGGGTATATTTAAATTTTGGAATTTTAAATAGTATGAAAAGAGAAAAAATATAGTAAAAATTTGAAGTATAAGAGGTTCATACACGGAGGAATAGATGATGAAATTAAAAAAAGTGAAATTTATCTCAATGTTGGTATTGGGTTTAATTCTTATTCCAAATCTTACTTTTGCTTTAGCACCACTTAAAACTATCTATATTTATATGAACCTAAAAGATTTACTACCAAATAATTTGATTGATGCTGTTATAAGCAGAGTTCGTCAAATTCAAAATGCGATAAGGTACACTATGAAAGCAAATAAAGGCTTTTTACTTAATGCAAAACAATGGAATAAACATACAATGGCAAAAGAGCTATCAATAAACAGTGAAACATATTTTAAAAATTTTAGTAAGGAATTAAGACAGGAAATGTAAACTCAGATATTAAATAGTTGCAGTTCTGGTCTTTAAACTATTATTATAATAAATAGATAAAATTATAGAATATTAAGGTTATAAAAACTAAAAAATATGGTAAAATAAGATGGAGGTTTAAAAGATTGCTTGAACAACAACAATTTATTTGCTTATCTAAAGATAAAATAAGAGATCTTCAGATGAAAAGTTTAGAGACAGCGATATATTTTAAGAACTTTTGTGAGGAAAACCATTTATTGTTTTATCTTTGTGGGGGAGGATGTATAGGAGCCTTAAGGCACAAAGGCTTTATACCTTGGGATGACGATATCGATGCATTTATGCCAAGAAAAGACTATGAAAGACTATATGATTTGTGGAACCAAAAAGCGGATAGGGATAGATTTTCTTGTTTAAAGACAACTGATACTGTGTTTTCAGGGAACATATTTACCACTATTGTAAATAATAATACAACAGTTGTAAGGCCTTATCAGAAAAATCTGGATATACCTCAAGGGGTTTGCATGGATGTTTTTCCTTTGGATGGTTGTCCATCGGGGAAAATCAGGCGAAAAACACAAAAATTCTGGGCACTTGTTTATTCTTTATATATGGCACAAGTTGTTCCGAAGAACCACGGTAAAATAGTTGAAAAAACCGGAAAGTTCCTTTTGAGTTTAGTACCATGCAGAAATATGAGGTACAAAATTGCAAAGTGTGCTGAAAGACAAATGAGCAGGTACCCTATTGAAAAATGTGAAAAGATAACGGAGCTTTGTGCAGGACCTCATTATATGCAAAACGAGTATCCCAAAGAAGCATTTGAATCTGCAGTATATAAGGAATTTGAAGGGGAAATGATGCCGATTCCGGTTGGATGGGACGAATATCTAAAAATAGCATTTGGAGACTATATGAAATTACCGCCCGAAGAACAGCGTATCCCGCATCATGACATAATTTTTATGGATTTAGAGAAAAGCTACAAAAAATATAGAAGAATTGAATATCTAACGGAGTGAGAAATATGATATTTGGAGCGATAGTTGCCGGAGGAATAGGCACAAGAATGGGAATAAGCAGTATGCCTAAACAATTTATGGATTTAGGAGATAAACCGATTGTAATCCATACGCTGGAAAAGTTTATTTTGTGTGATAAAATTGATTATATTTGTATTGGTGTCCATAAAGACTGGACAGTCTTTATGGATGATTTACTTGATAAATATAGAATAAAGAAAGAAAAAATTTTTATAGCTGAAGGTGGAGATGACCGGAATAATACAATAATGAATATAATTGATGCAATAGAAAAAAAATTTGGTGAGGACGATTCTCATATTATAGTTACTCACGATGCAGTGAGACCTTTCGTTACACTTAGAATAATACAAGACAACATTAATTCAGCCTTAGCCTACGGAGCATGTAACACGGTGGTTTCTGCGGTAGACACAATTGTAGAATCTCTAGATGGAAAAACTATAAAATCAATACCAGACAGAAGAAAGCTTTATCAAGGACAAACACCCCAAAGCTTTAAAATGAAAAAACTTAAGGATTTATATAATTCTCTCAGCCAAGAGGATAAAAATATTTTAACAGATGCTTGTAAAATATTCCTTTTAAAGAATGAATCTGTTAATTTAGTAAATGGAGAGATTTCAAATATAAAAATAACAACTGTTGAGGACTATAAAATAGCCCAGGCAATGCTGAAAGGAGAGAAAATAGAACCTGATTTAAATTAAATTTACGTCGACTGGAGGGATAAGATTTGTTTAACTATATATATCAACTTGTAAGTCCGGGAATGTTTTCAGTAAAGTACAGTTATGAAGATTTTGATGGAAAACTTGTGGTAAGACCACGTTATATGGCGATATGCCATGCCGACCAGAGATATTATATGGGGCAAAGAGATGCAAAAATACTTCGAAAAAAACTACCTATGGCTTTGATACATGAATGTTGCGGTGAGGTAGTTTATGATGGGACAAGCACCTATAAACCCGGGCAAAAAGTAGTGCTTATACCTAATGTCCCTCCGGATGAACCAATTAAAGGAGTTTACGAGAATTACGGTAAAGGCTCACACTTTTTATCCAGTGGATACGACGGTTTTATGAGAGAATTTGTAGTTATAAACCCCGATAGAACAGTCCCATTTAATAGAATTAGTATGGATGTAGCGGCGATATGTGAATTTGTAAGCGTGGGAGTTCATGCTATAAAAAGGCTTATGGAAATTTCGAATAGACTTAGCGGGAGAATCGGCATCTGGGGGGATGGAAGTCTCGCATACACAGTTTGCTGCTGTTTGCGAAGGCTTATTCCCAAAGCAAAGGTATGCGTAATAGGGAAAAACCTAGCCAAGCTTTCGCAGTTTGCATTTGCGGACTTTACTTATATTGTAGATGACCTTCCGGAGGATTTTGAGGTAGACCATGCTTTTGAATGTGCAGGGGGAGAGGGGAGTTTTTATGCTATAGATGATATAATAAATTATATTAACCCACAGGGGACAGTGATGCTTATGGGGGTCAGCGAAAACAAAATCCCTATAAACACCAGGAATTTAATGGAAAAGGGGCTGGTTTTTGTAGGTTCTAGTCGTTCAGGTCGGGAAGATTTTCTGACTGCTGTAAATTTAATGGAAGATGAAAAGTTTGAAAAAAGGCTTTGCAATATAATATTTCAGGATGAGGCGGTAGCTAATATAAATGATATTCACAGGGTATTCAAAACTGACTTAAATACTCCGTTTAAAACGGTATTTGAGTGGAGCATATAGGAGGGATTTTTTATGGCAGATATAAGTATTATAGTTCCTGTTTATAATGTAGAAAATTATTTAAAAAAGTGTGTGGACTCTATTCTTTCTCAAACTTATAGGGACATTGAGGTGATTTTAGTAGATGATGGTTCTACTGATAAAAGTGGAGAAATCTGCGATAAATATGCAGAGGGTGATATCCGGGTAAAAGTAATACACCAAAATCATAAAGGTGTCAGCTATGCTAGGAATTCTGGGTTAGAAGCAGCTCAAGGAAGCTATTTAGGCTTTGTAGATAGTGATGACTACATAGAAAAAGATATGTATGAAACTTTATATTCATGTATCAGGGAATATGATGCCGATGTTTCGATATGCGGTCTTTGCGATTTATACAATGGAGTTAAAGTTTGGAACGAGAATTTTTTGGAAAGATGTGTACTTGATAATGTTACGGCATTCAGACTTGTTTTAGAAAGCAAAATATTAGTAGTTAGTCCTGTTAATAAGCTCTACAAAAAGGAAATGTTTGATAGTATCCGTTATCCTGAAGGGAAAACGTACGAAGATGCTTTTGTGACTCCAGAGGTTTTATATAATGCAAAAAAAGTGGCCTATGCTCCAGAAATTAAATATTACTATGTCCATAGGGAAAACAGCATTACGACTTCTAAATTTAAACCTTCGGATATTTGTTTGATAGAGGCGTACGATAAACATTTGAAATTTGCACAAAAAAATCTTCCGAAATTAATACCACAGGCGGAGTTTAGGTATTGGTGGGCTAATATGGTTGTAATAGACAAACTCATTAGGGCAGGTAAACCAAATAAAAATTTATATGAAGAGATTTTAAGAAAAATTAGAAAAAATATTTTTGGCATTTTAAAAAATCCGTTTTTTTCTTATAGAAGAAAGCTAGGCTCAATAATTTTAGCGATTAGTCCTAGTGTGTATAAAATGATTTTATCCAAAAGAGATAAAACAAGCACTGTATCTAGAGGTGAAATATGAAAAACTTATGTTTTTTGTGTTTTTGCACAGGGGACAAAGGAGGAGTTAATAGGATAGTTGCTTCTTTATGCAATGAATTGTCTAATAATAAAAAATATAATGTTCATATTTTATCAATTTGTAGCGAAGAACCTATATTAGCTTATGAAGTTAACGAAAACATTACTGTCCAAAGCATAGGCGCAAAGTCTTCTTGGAGACTTAGGCGTACTATTGTTTATTCCTTTGCAAAAATACTCAAGTATTTTAATGAAAATCACATAGATATAACTTTTATGATAGGTCATTATACTCCTCCGATTGTCTTTTTAACGAAACTGTTTGCAAAATGTAAATTTGTTTTTTGCGACCATGGAGCTCTTGAAAACCAACTGGATGATAAAAAAGCCACAATATTTAGGAAAATGGCAAGTAAAATGAGCGATAAAGTAATAGTTTTAACTAAAAGGTCTAAAGAGGCCTATAAGAAATATTTCGGACTTGATGATAAAAAAGTAGAGTATATTTATAATTTTTTAGATAACTCTATGTTAAAATTTTCAAAAGAGTATAATTGTAAATCAAAAAAACTTTTGACTGTAGGGAGAGCTTCACCAGAAAAAGGTTATGATATGCTTATAGACATTGCAAAAGAGATTTTAAATAATCATACTGATTGGGAATGGCATGTATATGGTGATGGCAGTGAGCTATCTTCTCTTAAAATAAAAGCCCAAACTGCAGGATTGCAGGGTAAACTGGTGTTTAAAGGCGGAGGATATAATATATATGAGATTTATAAAGAATATAGTATATTCGTGCTGACTTCATATAGAGAGGGGCTTCCGCTTGTCCTTTTGGAAGCTAAAGCAAATGGGCTACCTATTGTAAGCTTTGATTGTGTAACTGGTCCATCGGAAATAATAAGAGACGGTATAGACGGATATTTAATTGAGTGCTATAATAAACAACAAATGATTGCTAAGCTTTTAGAGTTAATAGAAAACGTTTCTTTAAGGGTCAGCTTATCTGCATGTAGCAAAGAAAATTTAGCGGATTTTGATAAAGACATGATTGTTAGTAAATGGGAGAATCTAATTGATAATCTGTAAAAAGAGGGAGGAGTAATGTGCTAAGATTTTTAAGGTATTTACTTATACCATCAGCTCTCTTTATATTTGCCTTAGGGGAATTTTATACTTTTTGGAATATTATGCTGCTGGCTACTGTACTTTTTTGGTGTATAAATATATTGTATTGTTTTGAAGATATAAGGCAAAGAATATATTTTTTTATGTTTAACATCACATTATTTGTGTTTTTAATGGCAAGACCGGTCATTAGTTTTTTGAGGGGTGAGGAATGGTGGTATTTTAAGGAAGAGAGCGTAAAGTTTGCATTAAATGGGTTAATGCTTGCTCTTGTTTTTATGCTTATAGGGTACTCTATATGTGACCATGCTATAAAGAATAGGTCAAAACTTCCGAACAACCTATTGATAAGGGGAAAAATAGATAATTCTCTGGCATATTTTGAAAAAGTTAAAGATTCTTCTTTTATTTGGCATTTAAGAGTAATTTCATTGGTATTATTTTTTACAAGTATGTCATTTTTTTTGCTTGCTGAAATGGAAAAGCTAGCATTTATGCGTTCAAGGGCATATGTAGAACTCTACACTTCATTTAAGTCACAGCTACCGTATATAATTATCACAATAGGTTCTATGAGAAAGTACTTTCTTTGTATATTTTTAGCAACTCTCCCGAAGAAAAAATGGACCTTTGTTCCCCTTGGACTATATATAATTTCAGCAATACCTGAGCTTCTGATAGGGCTTAGAAATCCAATTGTATTAAATATGATTTTTGCTTTTCTTTATTATTTTACTAGAGATACTATAGATAATTTTAGTAATGAAGAAAAAACCGAAAGAATAAAAGCAGATAATGAGAGTCCAATTCTAAACATAGAAAATGTGAAAAAAATAAATAGAGGGAAAAAATGGATTGGGAAAAAAGAATGGACATGCATAATTTTATTGACTCCACTATGTATGATGTTTTTAGGTGTGTATAATTATATAAGGGACAGAAGTCAAGCAGAAAGCTTAAAGGCGATAGATATAATTACAGACTTTTTCTATAAACAAGGAGTTTCATTTGATGTTCTCTGCATAGGATATGAGGCAATTCCCAAAATAGAATATACTGGATTTAAAAATTATACGTTTGGAGAGATAATTGATTATTTTACACATGGCAAGCTTGCGCAAATTTTATGGGGAGCAAAAACCTTTGAAACTGGCAACAATTTAGATATGGCTCTTTACAGCAACAATTTTTCACATAGGATGTCATATGCGGCCAGAGGAGAGGAGTATCTGCAGGGCCACGGCTGGGGTTCATCTTTTATTCTTGAAACATATGCTGATTTTGGATATTTAGGGATTATTATATTTAGTATTTTTTTAGGGGTACTATTCGCATATATGATAAAACTTATGAGTAAAGGAAGTGTTATGTTTACAATTGTTTTGATTGTCCTTACGGATATATATTTTTGTCCGCGGAGCTCAGCGCTTGGATGGATATCGTTTATATTATATATACAGTTTGCTGTTTCGATATTATTTTGTTATGCTATTGCAGACCTTTGCATAAAAGAATACACAAGAAAAAATCATATAGCACTTGATGTTAATAAAGTAATAAATTAGATAATTTAAGTAAGGAGATACACAAAAATGTTTGAGAATTTTGGGGTAATGGATATTTGGTCAGGGGTTAAGAAATACAGATTTATAATTTTAACTTTGGTTATAGCAGTTTTTGCTTTTTGTTCAATGATTTGTTTTTTAAGTGTAAAAGGAGCTTCTGCGGGTTCAGAAGTTAACGAAGACACTATATATATTTCTTCAGCGTCGTATTATGTAGAGCCTTCCAGTGAAATATTATTAGAGGCTGACCCAGGGATATACAGAACCTTTCCCAGCGATTATATTGCTATGATGAATACAGATTTTTTCAGGAGATATATTTTTGAGAAGTTAACGGCTATATATTCGAAACAATTCATAGTGGAGAATAGCGGACTGAACAAATCGGATTTGGATATGAAACCTGAGGATATAGGCATTGAATCAATGAAAGAGCTCTATATTGTCAAGCAGCATTCAGGAGCTATGGTGCTGGAAGTTGTATCGATGACATACAGTAAAGCTCTTTCTGATGCAGTGCAAAACATATGCAAAGAATTTTTAACTTTGAATGCAGCTGAGCATATAAAGAATTCTTCAATAAAATTTACAGGGGAAGCAGGAAGAACAATAAAAACTTCGGATATTAGTTCTGAAAAATTTGAAAAAGATGATACAAGAAATATAATTAAGACTCCCACTGTTACACAGCTGACATTTAAGTTAGCTATTAAGAAAATTTTAATACCTGTTTTTTTAGTTGTATTCTTATGTGTAGGAGCTGTAATACTAATAGGCCTTTTCAGACCAACCTTAAACCGTATTTCAGATTTCAGTAAATATAATGTTCCGGTAATAGGGGAAATAAAACACTATAAAACAATGAAGGGTTTGAAATAAAATGTTTGGAATGAATGTAAAAAAGGAAAATGAGTTTATAGAATCTATAAGATATATTGTAAATCGTTTAATTATGCTTTCACAAGCTGAAAACTGTAATGTAATAGGGATTTCCAGTAGTAGAGATTGTGGAAGAGAAAAATACAATATTTGCGAAATTTTAAGTAAAGAAATAAAACGGAAAAATTTTAATTCAACGCTTATAGATACTGAAACGGGAGATATTCAAACTCCACAAAAACTTGAAGATTTACTTACGGAGGAGAGGGAAAAAAACGATATTATAATTATCAATATTCCTCCTGTACCTATTATTGCGGACAGTGTAGAGTATGCTAAAAAATGCGATATAATGTTACTTTTAGAAAAATATATGTATTCCACATATAAAGATTACGAAGAAGCAGTTATACGGATTAAGTCCTATGGAATTAGATTGGAAGGGGTGGTTACTTACGGTAATTAGGCAAAACTAATTTACAAATTTGATACAACAAATTATTATTTAGGTATATTAATTAATAATATATAATATTAAAACTAGAAATATATAAAAAGTTAATATATAAGTGTTAATTTAAATTTCTTGAGGAGACATTTTTGAGGAGGACATTACTTTTTATTAACTTTTTAAAAGGGATAAATACTATTTTCAGTTAATAGTTATATTATTATAATTTCAAGTTAAGAAGAGGAGTGCATGAAGATGTGTGGGATAATTGGATATATAGGAGCCGGAGAAGCTTTACCTTTTTTATTAAAAGGATTAGAAAAAATGGAATATAGGGGCTATGACTCTTCTGGGGTAGCCGTTGTGTCCGAAAACAAAATAAAAGTTTATAAAAAATGTGGCAGATTAAAAGAATTGGAAAATGCTTTGAAAAATGAAGAGCTACTGGAATGTTCAGCTGGGATTGGTCATACCAGATGGGCAACTCACGGAAAGCCTTCAGATATAAATTCTCATCCTCACACAAGTAAGTCCGGGAAAATTTCGGTTGTGCATAATGGAATTATTGAAAATTACATAAGTTTAAAAAATTTTCTTACTCAAGAAGGATATAAATTTATTTCAGATACCGATACGGAAGTTATAGCTCAGCTTATTGATTTTTATTACAATGGAGATTTACTCGATTCTGTGCAAAAGGCGGTGTCTAGGCTTGAAGGCTCATATGCTTTGGGGATTCTTTGCAGTGATGAACCGGATAAAATAATTGCTGTAAAAAAAGATAGCCCGCTTATTATTGGAACAGGAGAAAATGAAAATTATATTGCTTCTGATGTTATGGCTTTGCTTTTAAGAACTAGGAAAATTTATCGTTTACAAGAAAATAATATTGCCGTAATAAAAAAAGATAGTATAACTGTTTATAATCCTGCAAAAAAGGTTTTAAACAGTGAGAATGATTTTGAATTTGTGAATTGGGATATTGAATCCACGAATAAGGGTAATTACGAACATTTTATGATGAAGGAGATTATGGAGCAACCGACAGTTATAAGCAAAACCGTGTCTTCAAGGATAAAAAATGGGGAAATATATTTTGATGATTTTGATATTGCAGACGAATATTTAAAAAATCTTTCCAAAATTTATATTGTTGCTTGTGGCTCTGCGGCAAACGCTGGTGTTGTGGGTAAATACATAATGGAAAAACTGATAAAAATTCCAGTGGAAGTGGAACTAGCTTCGGAATTCCGATATAAAACTCCTTTAATTGATGAGTCTACTTTGCTTATAGTAATAAGCCAATCCGGAGAAACTGCGGATAGTCTCGCAGCATTAAGAGAAGCTAAACGTCTAGGCGCAAAGGTCCTTTCTATTGTAAATGTTAAGGGGAGTTCGATAGCAAATGAATCTGATTATGTAATTTATACTTCTGCTGGTCCTGAAATTGCTGTTGCAACAACTAAAGCGTATAGTTGCCAGCTTTGTATCCTTTACTTATTGTCATTATTTATTGCGAATAAGTTAAATCGTATTAGTTCCGATAAATTATACGAGTGCATAAATAAGATTTCATCTATTTCAGATAAAATCGAGGAAGTGTTAAGTAAAAAAGACGAGATAATGGAAATTGCTAAAAAATATAAAGATACAGAATACGCCTTTTTTATAGGGAGGAATTTAGACTATGCTGTTTGTATGGAAGGTTCACTTAAGTTAAAAGAGGTTTCATATATTCATTCTGAAGCTTATGCAGCGGGTGAACTTAAGCATGGACCTATTTCTTTGATAGAGAATGGGACTTTAGTGCTTGCATTACTTACTCAGGATAAACTTTTCGATAAAATGATTAGTAATTTAAGAGAAGTAAAGGCGAGAGGTGCTAAAATTTTTGCTATTACCACAGATATTCATAAAGATAAGATATCCCAAATCGCAGAAAGCGTCTTTTATATACCTGACTTTTCAAATGAATTTTCTCCATCTTTATCCGTTATTCCTTTTCAAATTTTTTCATATTATTCGGCTCTTTTACGCAATTGTGATATAGATAAGCCAAGAAATCTGGCTAAATCGGTTACAGTGGAATAATATTTACATAATTTTTAAAATATATTGTGGTAAATAAAATGTTTTTTAGTAGGGTATTAATTATGAACAACTCCTTAAAAAAATTTGCATTAGTGGCATTTTTAACAATTTTCGTTTGGACGAACATCAATGCTTTTCCGACTAAAAAAGCTCCAAATGTAAAAAGCGAGCCTTCACTGCTTTCATTTCAGGAAAATGGGCTTACTCAAGGAGATTTTAGTATTTCGTTTGAATTTTTGGGGGATTTTAAATTGTCTCAAAACTTAATCAACTGCTATAATTTAGGTCTGAAAATTCCAAGGTCAGATAAAAATTTGCTGCATAAGTGGAAAAGAGATTTTTACGAACTTATTAAGGAAACGTATCCGGATTGTGGGGACCAGAAAAAAGCTCTGTGTATATTTTCTATATTTAAAAATCAGGACTTTTTGCGAACTTTAAATGAAATAGGGGTGGACTCTCTCGATAAATTGCCTATTAACAACCCTGTTGCAAATGAATTATATTATGATTATAATGGGAATTCAGAGGGGGGAAGGATATATGCTTTAGTATCTACTATAGTCCATTATGTGTTTGTGCCGATAACAATATGTTTTTAGGAAATATTTACAACTAAATCTGAAATGATGCTAGCAGTACTAGGGTTATATGGTTCAATTCATTTAAAGATTAATGGTTTTACTATTGTGGGTAATTTTTTCTAAAATCAATAAAATTAATTCAAAAGCTTTATGAGATATACAACCTGAAGCTTATGAGAATGTATTTTTTTAGTTATTATTTATAATAAAATGTTTAAATTATTAAATTAATTTTACGATTTGTTATCCTTTATTTTTATAATTATTTATTGACAAAACAAAATTTTATTGATATTATAATAATATATTAAGACTAGAAGTGTGCAAATTTAAATAAAAGGATAGATAAAATGTTTACGTTCAAAAAATCAAAAAATATTTTTGTATTAACTATGATGGCTGTAGGTATATCTTCGTTTTCTTGTGTATTTGCTAGGAAAACTTCGCACAGAAAGACTGCAGCTCCCAGCATTTTGACTAACATTAGTGGTTGTCGGACTTTAAATGTCTCGAGATGTTCATCAGGAGATTTAAAGAAAAGTGTAAGTGAATTTGTTAAAGGGGATTACAAGGGAATATGCTATATTAAGTATGCAGAAGCTAATTTTGGGAAAAAGAGAGAAGGAAATAAAAAGCAAAAGGTTATAGAAGCACTTAATAGTGCTGAGGGCGTTCGTATTCTTGCTCAAGACAATGAGGAAGATAGAAATACTAAGTTAAGGATAAATATTACTTAATATTTTATTGTAAACCAAAATATTATTAATAGTATCTTTTTAAATAAAGGTGACTGCTTTTAGTGTTTAACAATTTATGAATTGCATTGATATGAATGTGTTTTTCCCATTGAGATATTTCTATTATATTGTATTTATTTTTTATATTATTTTAATAAATGAGTTTAATTATATTTAGTATTGCTATAGAAATTAAAGAGTTAAAAGTAAAAAATTTGAGAGTTCTTACTTGTAGATTGATAAAAATAAATTTCACCTAAACTTATTTATGTTTATACCGACAAATCCGAAAATTTAGTCTTTTTATGTATTTTCATCAGTAAATTTTGAGTTGATATTTTTATAATTTTTATCTGATCTATTTTTCAGTGAGGACTCTCAAAAATTTTAAATAAAAAGAAGAAATTTAATAGAATAATTGATATAATATTTTTATTGTATACAATATTTCAAATGAGCTTAAATGAGATATATGTGGAATAAGAGGAATTAACTCAATAATATGAAGTCAGTATAGAATAAACAATGAAAGCATTCAATTACCTATAAGTATTCAATATTAGAATTTTTAGCAATATTTAGCAAAAAACATCAATAAAAGTTTAGATTATAATTTAAATACACCAGGAAAAATAATATTTTTAATTTTTAGCTTTATTTTTTATAGAATTCTTCTCTACTAGATGGCGGTGCAAAAACATATAGAAAACCTCTGCTTGTTTTTTTATATTTTAAGCAGAGGTTTTTATTAAGTTAATTAATTTGTTTACTTCCTTTTACTTTGGAACAAAAATAAGGCA
>CATOLC010000002.1 GCA_951800855.1 uncultured Ruminococcus sp. | reverse complement strand
AATGAGGGATGTGGGTCAACTAATTTAAAAGGTCTAGCCGAGTATGTAACCAATAATCATATGGATTTAGGAATAGCATTTGATGGCGATGCAGATAGATGCATAGCGATTGACGAAAATGGAGAAACAGCAGACGGAGATACAATAATGGCTATATGTGCTCTGGACATGGTCGAAACTGGAAGACTTGCTAAAAATACAGTGGTTGGTACGGTTATGACCAATATGGGATTTTGGAAATTCTGTGAAAAAAGTGGAATTAATTTTGAATCGACAAAAGTTGGGGACAGATATGTACTTGAAAATATGCTGGCAAATGGCTATAACTTCGGCGGAGAGCAGTCTGGACATGTAATATTCCATGATTTTTCTACCACAGGGGACGGAGAATTAACTGCAATCCAGCTTATAGACGTGCTGAAAAGAAGAAAAATGAAATTATCTGAAGTAAAAAATATTTTTACAATTTTCCCACAGGTGATTTTAAATGTTAATGTCGATAACAGTAAAAAATCTTTGATAAATAGCGATGAAACAGTTTTAAAGACTATTTCTGAGGTTAAAGAGAGCCTTAATGGGAACGGACGTATAGTTGTCAGGGAATCCGGGACAGAACCGCTTATAAGGGTAATGGTAGAGTGTATGGATATGGAAAAAAGTCAAAATATTGCTGAAAAAGTTGGAGAAAAAATAGCAGAAAGGTTTTCTTAAAGGTTTTAATAAATGAGAATATCAGAAAAATGGATTGATTATGAATTAATAGATGCATCATGCGGAGAAAGACTTGAGCGGTGGGGAAATAAGATACTAATCCGGCCGGACCCACAGGTTATATGGAAGACTGAAAAGCAGGATGTTCGCTGGAAGTGTGCAGATGCTCATTATTACCGTTCCAAAAGCGGAGGAGGGAAATGGGAGAAGTCTAGGAATATAGAGGACTCTTGGAAAATATCTTATGGGGATTTGTATTTTAAAGTAGAGCTTTTAGGGTTTAAGCATACAGGACTCTTTCCGGAACAAGCTGTAAACTGGGATTTATATAGCGATATAATATCAAAAAGTGAGAAAACTTTAAATATTTTGAACCTTTTTGCCTATACCGGCGGTGCAACGCTTGCATGTGCGAATGCAGGAGCTGAAGTTTGTCATGTTGATGCGTCTAAAGGGATGGTTGAGCGGGCAAAAGAGAACGCATTTATATCTGGCTTATCCAAAAAGCCTATCCGTTGGATTGTAGATGACTGCGTAAAGTTTGTTAAAAGAGAGATAAGAAGAGGGAATAAATATGATGGAATAATTATGGACCCCCCATCATTCGGAAGGGGAAACAGTGGGGAATGCTGGCACTTGGAGGACAATATTTATGATTTTATAGAGTTGTGTGCCTCTGTTTTAGCCGAAGATGCGAAATTTTTTCTTTTAAATTCTTATACAACAGGGCTTTCACCATCTGTAATGGAGTATATGGTTCGAGAATTAATCCAAAAAAAGAGAATGGGAACAATAATATCCGATGAGATTGGTCTAGAAGTTACAGCGTCGGGAGGTAAGTTGCCCTCTGGTTCTAGCTGTTTGTGGATTTTAGATTGAGGTTTTACAATGGAAAGGGATGTTTGGAATAGATAAATTAATTAGTGTTAAAAATGTCAGTTTTTCTGCATATAGTGAAGAAAAAGGAGAAAAACAAAGATTTATCCTTAAAAATATTAATTTAGAAATAGCAAAAGGAGAATTTGTTGCCATATTAGGAAAAAATGGGTCCGGCAAATCAACTTTGGTTAAGCATTTTAATGGGATATTGCTGCCGAGTGAGGGAAAAGTCTTGGTTAATGGCATTGACACTAAAGACGAAGATAAGCTTTGTGAAATTCGGCAAAAGGTAGGAATGGTATTTCAAAATCCGGATAACCAAATTATTTCTGCGATAGTTGAAGAAGACGTGGCTTTTGGTCCTGAAAATTTAGGGTTAGATAGAGAAGAAATAATAAGAAGGGTTGAAAGCGCCCTTAAGGCTGTTGGGATGTACGATTTAAGGAAACATTCCACAGATATGCTCTCAGGCGGACAAAAACAAAGGGTTGCTATTGCAGGTGTGTTTGCAATGTTACCTAGCTGTATAGTTTTAGATGAACCGACTTCTATGCTTGACCCTCAGGGGCGAAAAGAGGTAATTAATACTCTGGTCAAGTTAAATAAAGAAAGCGGAACCACGATTGTTCTAATAACACATAATACGGATGAATTAGTGTATGCAGACAGGATAATAGCAATGGAGGCAGGTTCGATTTTTAAAGATACTAGCTTAAAAGAGATAATTTTAAACATTGAATACTCAAAAGCTTTAGGGTTAAACAGCTCGCAATGTTTGGATTTAATTTATAAGTTAAAAGGGAAGGGTATTGATATTCCTATTACTATTGACGAAAATGAATGCATAAATAATTTGGCTAAAATGATAGAGGAGGATAAAATGTGCCGGTAATCGAAGCAGAAAACGTTTCATATTCTTATAATGGTGGGGCAGGATTTGATATTTTCAGAGTTAAGAAAATGAACTTTTCTATTGAAAAAAATCAGATAATAGGTGTAATAGGGCATACTGGTTCGGGGAAATCCACTCTAGCACAGCTTTTGAATGGTCTTATAAAACCTACTGAAGGGAAAATACTGCTAAACGGGAAAAACTTGTGGGAAGATTTTTCAAATATTCGTGAGGTGCATTTTAAGGTAGGGTTAACATTTCAATATCCTGAGCATCAATTATTTAAAGACACCGTGTATGATGACATCGCTTTTGGACCAATTAATCAGGGGCTCTCGAAACAAGAGGTTAATACAAGGGTTTTAAATGCAGCTGAGTTTGCTGGAATCAGCAAAGATATATTGCAACGGTCTCCGTTTGACTTATCGGGTGGAGAGAAAAGAAGGACAGCAATTGCGGGGATAATTGCAATTGACCCTGAAGTGTTGATTTTGGATGAGCCAACTTCGGGACTTGACCCTATTGGGAGAAGAGAAATTCTAGAATCGATATATAATTATCATAATAAAAAGAAAAATGTAATAATTTTTATATCGCATATTATGGAGGATATCGCTGAAATGTGTGATAAAGTAATGGTTCTAGACAAGGGCAACTTGGAAATGTTTGATACTCCGATGAAAGTGTTTTCAAATAGCTCAATCTTAAGTAATTTAGGATTAGAAGTGCCTCAGATAACCCGTATTATGAAAATAGTACACCAAAGAACACACACTTCAGATGAAACTATAATAAAAATTGATGATGCGATAAGAAATATAATAAAAATTTTAGATATGAAAAGGATGTAGTTAGCAGAGATGGATATAGTATTAGGACAGTATCTGCCGGGAAATTCAGTTTTACATAGATTAGACCCTAGAATTAAATTTATATCATTATTTGCTTTGATGATTGTAGTTTTTTCTGCATGGAGTTATTTAGCACTATTAATTATTACTTTTTTTACTGCTGTGTTGGTACTGATGTCACGCATAAGAGTAAAAATTTACATGAAAAATACTGGGATAATATTAGGGATGACGATGATTTCAGCACTTCTTAATTTATTTTATGGGTCCGGTAAGCCTGTATTTAGCTGGGGATTTATATCTATAACTGAAATGGGGATACAAAACAGTATTGTTGTTATGACAAGAATTTTTAATATGTTGATTTTAAGCACGTGTTTTATGTTTACTACATCTCCGAATGATATGACATATGGTTTGCAAAGTTTGCTAAAGCCACTTAAGAGGTGGGGGGTTAATGTGGATGATTTAATTATTATGATTACTATAGCTTTAAGATTTATCCCAATTAGCCTTACGGAAGCAAATAAAATATTTAATTCTCAAAAGTCAAGAGGTGCGGACATTAACAAAAGGGGAATAGTAAATAAGATAGCTTTGTTTATTCCGATTGTTTTGCCACTTTTTGCTTCTGTTTTCAGAAGAGCTTACGAACTTTCTATGGCGATGGAATGCCGATGTTATGGTTTTAAAGAAGAACGGACCCATTTAAAAAGATTAGAGACTACAGCCAAAGACATATTTGCTTTAGCATCTATTTTACTTCTTATGATAGGAGTGATTTTTTGCAACAAAATCAATCCAACACATCTATTTTGAGAAATCTTTTAATAACTATTTGCTATGATGGGAAGAATTATCATGGTTGGCAGATACAAAAAAATGCACGGACAGTTCAGGAAGCTTTTCAAGATGCTCTTTATAAAGTTTTGGGAGGAATTTTTGATATAAAAGGTTGTAGTAGGACTGATACGGGAGTACATGCAAATATGTACTGTTTAAGCATTAAGACTGATAAGAAAATTTTGTGTAAAGATTTGATTTTTGCACTTAATAGAGTTTTACCTTACGATATCTGCGTCAAGGACTGTAAGGAAGTCCCACTTGATTTTCATGCGAGATATTCGTGCAAAGGGAAAGAGTATGTTTATAAAATTCTGAACAGTCGGATAAGAAATCCGTTTTTACATGGGTATGCTCTTCATTATTGGTACCCTTTGGATATTTCTAAGATACAAAAGGCAGGGGAGCATTATATTGGCAAACATGATTTCACTTCTTTTTGTACTATTGACAAAAGAGAGAATAAAAATATAATTAGAGATGTCAGAAAATTTGAAATAAAAAAAGAAAATGATATATTGGAATTTTATATAGAAGCCGATGGATTTTTATATAATATGGTCAGGATTATGATTGGAACTTTACTAAAAGTTTGCCAAGGAAAAATAGATGTTACGGATATACCGTGTATATTAGAGGCAAAAAATAGAAGCCAAGCTGGACCAACTGCTCCGGCATGTGGACTGTATCTTAACAAAGTTTTTTATGATATATAAAATAATTATAGGGAAAATGAAACGTGTGGAAAAAGCAAAGTAATAAAAAAAAGGAAAACACATCCAGGGTAAGGGAAAAAAGTGGTAAAAAACTATCTTTAAAAAGGCAAAAAAGGTATAAAAAATTTATAGGGATATCTGCTATTCTTTTATTTTCTATAGTTATTGTCAGTATGGGCAGATATTTTTTTGCCAATTTGATTTTAAGGCTTGAAGATTCAATATGGGCTTTTGGGGTAGGCACTAACAATGGGTTCCCTTGTGAAATAAAAGGGGACAAAGTTCCTTCAAATGATATGGTTATATTAAATGACAACATTGCTGTTTTGAGTGATAAATTTTTTGAGTCATTTAATTTATTTGGACAAAGGATTTCTTGCCGAGTTCATAATTTAAGTAATCCAATGATGCGAACGAGCGATAGCGGGGCGCTTTTATATGATATTGGAGGGAATAACTATAGTATAGAATCGTGCTCTAAGAACATTTTAAAAGGTGATTTGAAATATAAAATAATATGTGGGGACATTTCTGAAAACGGGATTTATGGCTTTATAACAGACTCTACTTCGTATTTGTCGTGTATGACTATATTAAATACAAAAAAAATTGAAAAATATAAGTATAATTTTTCAGATTTTTATGTTTGTGGTATGGCGATGAAACCAGATGGGAACGGGGTGGCAGTTTGTGGAAGTTTATGTGAAAAAGGAGAAATAAATTCATATATATATATTTTTAACTTTGAAAAAAAGGAGCCTTTGCTTAAATATGAATTTCCAAACGAGACAATAGTATCATTGCATTATTTATCTAATAGAAATTTGGTTGCAATAGGGAACAAGTCCCTTATTTTTATTGATATTAAGAAAAATAATAAAAAAGATATTTCCTATGCTCCTAAACTTTTGAAGTGTACCTCTATAGAAAAAAACAATGGGTTAGTTTGCTGTTGGAGTTCTTTATGTGAAGATAAAGAAGCTAGACTAGTTTCAATAGATAAAGATGGTAATATTAGGTTTGAAATACACCTTGAAGGAGCAGTGGATAAAATCTCAGCTGATAAAAATAAAATTTTATGTATTCAAGATAAAAATATATTAGTTTATGATAATTCTGGGAAATTTAAAAATAAAATTGGACTAGCTAATAATTCAACGGGAATTTTAAAGCTTTCCTCTTCATCAGTGGCTGTCTTGGAAAATAAAACATTAGAAAAAGTAAATATCTCTTAAAAATTGGGGAAATTTAAATTACAGTTATTAAAATATTTTACTTTTTCACTTTTTTGCTTATTCACTTTATAAGTGACTTATCTTTAAAAATTTAATAACCATAAGTCATAAAATATGTCTATAGATAAAAATTTTAAAATGCAGTGATATTATAATTTTATCATGAGTAATAGACATAGTATTTTATTTTTAATAATTATATTGTGTTTTGCCATAAAATTACACAAAATATTATTTTATGTAAAAAAGTGTTGTATTTTTAGGGTTTACATGATATATTATTAGATGATTTTGTACAGATTTTATCTGTATTGGAGGTATTCATGTTTAACGCTGTGATTTTAGATGTATCAATTATACTTTTATTTTTACTGTTTTTTGTTATAGGTGCACGGAGAGGGATAATTAAATCTTTGCTTTTTTTATTAAATATATTGCTTTCTTTAGTAATTTCTATTTATGTATCTGATAAAATATCTGCGAATATTTACGATAAATTTATAAAAGATAAAATTACAAATCAAATAAAAACATCTTTAAACAAGGAAAAATTCGATTCTAAAGGAATATTATCTTCTCTTCCCGAATTTATTTCGCAGTCACTTTCTTATTACGGAATAACAGAAACCAGCTTAAATGATATTATTTATAACCAAAATGATAATACAGCCGTACAAATTGAAAGAGTTATTTCTCCTATATTTATACATGCTATAAAAGCTGCAGTTCAATTGTTTGTATTTTGCGTGTTTTCCATAATTTTTCAGGTTTTATCCAAAGGAATATTTAGATTGCTTCCCTTTAGGATATTTAAGCCGATTGATTCATCTATTGGTGCAGTGTTGGGCTTAGTCACATGTTATTTTGTGGTTATCGTTTTAATGTTTTTTATCAAAGTTATTGTCCAGACAACAAATTTTGCCCCTAAAATTTTTTCTTATGATAATATAGAATCCACTTATATATTCCGCCACATGTATGTAAACAATATAATGACTTAAAATGATTAATTTTTATATTTCAAAGAAAAGAGGTTGAATATGATATATATAAACCCATGGGATGGAAAGAATATTAATGTGCCTAATATACTTTCTTTAATAAGGATTTTCCTTATTGTTCCTTTTTTAATATTTATTAGCAAAGGTAAATATATTTTAGCAGGAGAAATACTTATTCTTTCCGGTATCAGTGATTTTTTAGATGGGTTTATTGCCAGGAAGTTTAACCAAAAGAGCCAACTAGGGAAAATGCTTGACCCGGCGGCTGATAAATTAACTTTAATGGCAGTAATGATAAGTGTGGGGATGAAGTTTCATGAAGTTATACCTTTTATGATTATTCTTGTTTTGAAAGAGCTATTGATGATTGTAGCGAGCATTTTTCTTTTAAAACAAAAGAAATTTCCTACGGGAGCTAAGTGGTATGGTAAAATAGCAACGGTTGCATTTTATGTTTCAGTGATTATAATAGTATCATTGAAGGCAATTTGGAGTATAGAGAGTATAGAATTAAATATTTTTCTCATGGCAATCACTGCTTTACTAATGATTTATGCTTTGGTAAAATATTTTAGAATTTTTTTATTAATGATTAAGACAAAAAATTAATAGTAGAACATAATCTTATAGAGGAAATATTTTAGATTTGTTTTTTAAGGAGAATATATTATGCTTTGTTCACGATGTAAAAGAAGACCTGCAATGGTATTTATAGCCACGGGGAAAGATATGTCAAACACGCAAGGACTTTGTATAGTTTGTGCTCAGGAACTGGGGATTAAGCCTGTAAACGATATAATAAATAAAATGGGAATATCTGAAGAAGAGCTAAACACTATGCAAGATCAGATAGCAGATATTTTAGCGGATGATAAAGACAAAAGTTCAATAAATAATGATTTTTTGGAAGAAGGTATTGATGAGATTGCGCAAGGCGGGGCAGCGACGTTTCCTTTTATTAAGGGTATTTTTGCAGATATTCCATTCGGTGATAAATCTTTTTCTTCTTTTCAAGCTGAAAAGGCTGGGGGAAATGGAAGTAAGGAAGATAAACGCAAAAAAAGACAAAAGAGAAGATATTTAGATTTATATTGTACGAATTTAAATTCAAAAGTTAAAGCTGGAAAAGTTGATCAAATTGTGGGGCGTACTGAGGAAATTTCCAGAGTAATCCAGATACTTTGCAGACGAACTAAAAATAATCCTTGCCTGGTTGGAGAACCAGGGGTAGGAAAGACTGCTATAGCAGAAGGTTTAGCTGCGAAAATAGTGGAAGGAAATGTTCCTTATAAAATAAAAAATAAAGAGATACAGTTGTTGGACTTAACGGCACTTGTTGCAGGAACACAGTTCAGAGGGCAATTTGAGAGTAGAATAAAGGGATTAATAGATGAAGTAAAAAAAGATGGTAATATAATACTTTTCATCGATGAAGTGCATAATCTCGTAGGAACAGGGGATTCTGAGGGGTCTATGAGTGCTGCTAACATTTTGAAACCGGCACTTTCAAGAGGTGAAATACAAGTTATAGGGGCAACGACTTTTGATGAATACAGAAAGCATATAGAAAAAGATTCTGCACTCGAAAGAAGATTCCAACAAATTAAGGTAATAGAACCGTCGATTGAGAAAGCAATAGGAATTATAAAGGGAATAAAGCCATATTACGAAGCTTTTCACAGGGTGAGTATATCTGATGCTCTTGCGAACAGAGTGGTGATACTTTCCGAAAGATATATAACGGATAGATTCTTACCGGACAAAGCGATAGATTTATTAGATGAGGCGTGCGTGTGTGCAGCACTGAGGAATAAGGACATGGAAAGATATGATTCTTTGAATAGTCAGTTAAACAAAATAAGCACGCAGGAAGAAAAACTTGTATCTGACGAAGAAAATACAGATTATGAAAAACTCGCTGATATAAGGTGCGAAAAGGCCAAACTAAAGGAAGAAATAGAGAAAGTAAAGGAAAAAGCTTTAGGGGGAAAGGTGGAAGAATCAGATATTGCACATGTTATTGAGCTTTGGTCGGGAATTCCAGCATCTAAAATAGAAGAAAATGAATTTAAAAAGCTTTGGAATTTAGAAAATAAACTAAAGGAAAAGATAATTGGGCAAAATAGAGCTATAAAAGAAGTAAGTGCTGCGATAAAAAGGAACAGAATACAAATTAATCCCAAAAGAAGACCCTCTTCGTTTATCTTTGTAGGTTCAACGGGAGTGGGAAAGACTGAACTTGTTAAGATTTTGGCAAACGAGCTTTTTGATGCACCTGATGCTTTAATAAAGGTAGATATGTCAGAATATATGGAAAAACATTCAGTTTCGAAGCTTATTGGTTCGCCTCCGGGGTATATAGGATATGATGAAGCAGGACAAATAACAGAAAAAGTTCGTCAAAAGCCATATTCTGTAATTTTATTCGATGAGATTGAAAAAGCGCACCCAGATGTAATGAATATACTTTTGCAGATTTTAGATGAAGGGAAAATAACGGATTCACATGGCAGAAATGTGAATTTTGAAAATACAGTTATAGTTATGACATCTAACGCCGGAAGCGATAAAAAATCTGGGTTGGTTGGTTTTGCAAAGAGTGAAAATGATATTACTAAAGAAAAAGCACATAAAGCTTTATCTGAATTTTTGCGTCCGGAATTTTTGAGCAGGATTGATGAAATAATAGTATTTAACAAGCTTACACAGGATGATTTTGAGAAAATAGCAAAGTTATCTCTGGATGAATATGTTAAAACCATATCAGAGCAGGGAGTAAAATTCCAGTTTGATGAAAGTGCAATAAAGGAATTGGCAAGGCTTTCCATAAATGGAAAGAGCGGAGCAAGAGATTTGTTAAAAAATATCAGGAGAGAAGTAGAAGATAAAATATCTGAAATAGTAGTAAATGAAGGTGGGTTTAAAATGAACAATATTTATCTTTCTGGCAACCCAAAACTAGAGATAAGGACAAATTAAAATTTTTGCAAATTGATATTGACACAACGGCATTTATTATGGTAAAATAGAAGTCGTTGTTAAATATGCGGGTGTAGTTCAATGGTAGAATCCCAGCCTTCCAAGCTGGTCGCGTGGGTTCGATTCCCATCACCCGCTCCAATAGTGCCGATGTTTCTAAAATTAGTAACATATAAAGCGCTGTTATGTGCGCCAGTAGCTCAGCTGGATAGAGCAACTGCCTTCTAAGCAGTAGGTCAGGGGTTCGAGTCCCTTCTAGCGCACCATAAATTATGGTGGGTATAGCTCAGTTGGTTAGAGCGCCAGATTGTGGCTCTGGAGGCCATCGGTTCGACTCCGATTATCCACCCCATAGAGTTATACATTGGGGTGTAGCCAAGCGGTAAGGCAATGGACTTTGACTCCATCATTGCGCTGGTTCGAATCCAGCCATCCCAGCCAAATTAAAAAGAGTTTATTTACTAATAGTAATAGACTCTTTAATACTTTAAAATATTGTTTTTGCTTACCACGGTTCGAATTGCTAGAATTAATAGAATTTTGAAAAACAAATTCAAGTTAGAATTGTTACTGTGCATATAACTTATTTATCTTATAAATATATTCTAATTTAGAGATATTTTTTGAAATGGAAGAATAGACCGCAAGTTGCTCGTTAGTTCGGGATAATTTTTAACTCCCGAAACTATGATAATACTTTTTAAAATAATTTTTCCTTATATTTACATTTTACTTTTTTAAATTTCGGTATATAATAATTACTAAAGTATTTTTAAGGAGGCTAAATTATGGGATTATTAGAGGAAATATTTGTAAAGGCAAAAGGCGCAGCGAACAATATAGGTATGAAAGCGGGGAAAACGGTTGATGTTTATAAATTAAGTATTGAGCTTTCAGAAGTTAAAATTCAGCTAAAAGCCAAGTTTGAAAATATCGGAAAGGCAGTTTATGACTCAATGAAAGCGGGCGATAGCATAGTCGAAAGTGAAGCACTTGAAAGTGAGATAAGGGAAATAGATGAGCTTTATTGCAGAGCAGAGTCTTTGAAAAAAGAAATTGCTATTTTGAAAGACAAGAGTATATGCAAGGCTTGTGGTGCAGTAAATTCAGCTGATGGACTTTATTGCAACAAGTGCGGTCATGCTTTAGAAATACGTTGCACGTGTAAGGCAGAGGATTGTGAAAAAGTTCAAGAAGAAAAATGTGATTGCGGATGTGTATCATCTTCTGATAATTGCAGTTGTAATTTTGGCTGTTCATGTGATTTTAATTCGTCTGAAGAAGACAACGACTAACTATTTATTAAATCCTTTGTTTTAAAGAACAATGGCGGAAAAACTCTTAATTTTTAGGAGCTTTTCCCGTTTATTATGTTATAGGCATATAATGTAATGTAAACTAATTTAAAGGAGGGATTTAAAATTGAGAGAAGTTTATCTTGACAATAGTGCAACCACCAGAGTATGTGATACAGCATTATCTGAAACAATGGAAGTAATGAGGGAAAATTATGGCAACCCTTCATCAGGACATTTAAAAGGAGTCCAAGCCGAAAATACTTTGGATTTGTGCCGAAAAACAGTTGCAAAATTTATAAACTGTGATTCAAAAGAAATATACTTTACATCTGGAGGCACACAGTCCAATAATATTGCGATTTTAGGTTCAGCAGCGGCTCGGCGTCATCTGGGGAATAAAATTATTACTACATCTATAGAGCATTCTTCCGTACTTAGAGCTATGGAAAAACTTGAAAAACAAGGATTTAAAGTTGTATATTTGAAACCTGATAAATATGGGGCTATATCTTTATCTAAACTAGCGAGTGAGATAGATAAATCAACAATTCTTATAAGTTTGATGTTTGTAAATAATGAAATCGGTTCTTTTATAGATATAAGCAAAATTAAAAAAATCATACAGATTAAAAATTCACCTGCTATTTTACATACTGACGCTGTACAGGCGTTTGGCAAAGTGCCAGTAAACGTGAAAGCACAAGGAATTGATATGTTAAGTATGAGTGCGCACAAAATCCATGGCCCCAAGGGAGTAGGAGCTTTATATGTATCCAAAGGATTAAGAATAGAGCCTATACTTTTTGGCGGAGGACAAGAATCTGGTCTTATCCCGGGGACAGAACCTATGCCTGCGATAGCTGGCTTTAGAGGTGCTGTGATAGAACTAATGAAAAATAAAAATTCTCAAACCAGGATTGGTGAAATAAACAAATATTGCAGAAGATTACTTGCTAAAAATAATTCTGTGAGGATTAATTCTCCTCAAAATGCAATATCTAATATATTAAATATTTCTGTTAAAAGGATTAAATCTGAAACAATGATGAATTTTCTATCCTCGCATGGGATATATGTTTCTAATGGTTCAGCCTGTTCAAAGGGTAAAAGAAGCCATGTTTTAACTGCTATAGGACTTCCTGATGAATGGATTGATTCTTCTATTAGAATTAGTTTTTCTAGATTTAATACGAAAGAAGACATAGACTATTTTATAAAATATTTGAATGAGGGCATTAATAAGCTAATAAAATTTTAAGAGGTAATAAAATGAAGGAAGTAATATTAATAAAAATTGGCGAAGTTGTTTTAAAAGGATTAAATAAACGTAGTTTTGAACACAAACTTATAAATGATATTAAAAATCGGATAGAAAGTTTTGGCAGTTATGATGTAAAACTTTCGCAGTCGACAATATCAATAAAGCCCTTGAGCGATGCTTCTTCTATAGACGATATTTTGCCGTCAGTAAAGAAAGTTTTAGGAATATCAAGCTTGTCGAGGGCTTTTTTATGTGATAAAAATTTAGATGATATAAAACAAACAATAGTTGAAAGTTTAGGGGATATTTTAGGCAGTTTGCAGACTTTTAAGGTTGAAGCCAAGCGGTCAGACAAAAAATTTTATATGACATCTCCGGAGATATCTAAAGAAATAGGATGGTTTATTCTTCAAAAATTTCCTAATTTAAAGGTAAATGTACATAATCCCGACATAACAGTCACAGTTGAAATCAGGGATTTAGGAGCTTATATAAGATATGGCGCTGAAAAGGGAATAGGAGGACTACCCAAAGCTTCTAGTGGAAACGCTGCGATATTGATTTCTGGAGGGATAGATAGCCCTGTTGCAGCATTTATGATGGCTAAGAGAGGAATCAAACTAACGGCAGTTCACTTTGCAAGTCCGCCTTATACAAGTATACGTGCAGAAAAAAAGGTTATAGAACTTTTAGAAAAAATATCTGAATTTTCAGGATATATAAAATTATTTATAGTGCCATTTACTAAAATACAAGAAAAAATCCGAAAAGTTTGTCCAGAAGAATTTTTTACACTTATAATGAGAAGAATAATGATGAATATATCCGAAAAAATTGCTTTAAATGAAGGATGTTCAGCATTAATAACCGGAGAAAGTTTAGGGCAGGTGGCAAGCCAGACTTTAGAGGCGATAGTTTGTACGGACTGCGCTGTATCAATGCCCGTGTTCAGACCTCTTATTGGTATGGATAAAGAGGAAATTATTACTATATCAAAAAGAATAGGGACGTATGATATTTCTATACAGCCTTTTGAGGATTGTTGCACAGTTTTTGTCCCTAAGCATCCGAAAACAAAGCCTAAGAAAGAACAGGTAGAAACAGCAGAAAGCAAAGAAAATTGGGATATTCTTATAGAAGATGCGTTGCAAAATCTAAATATAGTAGATATAAAACAATGATATGAGTTATGGTAGTGAAAAAATGAAAAAGTCAATAAGAAAATTTGTGTTTTTCAGTTTAGCTATAGTTTTTTTTATGTCGCTTAGTGCTTTAACTAAATTAACTGTGGTGGACCCATATATTAATAGAGAATCAAATGAAAAAGTACAAACTTTATATTACAAAGATACTGATATAGCTCTGAAAAAGAGATTTGAAGAGTTAGAGACAATAAACAGCGATATAAAGGGCTGGATAAAAATTGAAAATACAGTTATTGACTATCCAGTAGTTCAATCTGATAATCCTACTTTTTATTTAGAACATGATTATGAAAAAAACAAGTCCAGATACGGGAGCATATTTATAGATTCTAACTGTAAGGATGGGGTAAAGTCTAAAAACATCCTTTTGCATGGTCACCATATGAAAGATGGGCAAATGTTTGCTGCAATATTAAAATTTTCAGATGTAGACTTTTGCAAAGCGTGTCCTACAATAACTTTTGAGTCGCCTGAGTGCTATGAAAATAAGTGGAAAATATTTTCTATATTTAAAACTAATACAAAGCCTGAGCATGGACAAATATTTAATTATCTTGCTTTTTCTTTTGGTGACGATAGGAGTTTTTTAAACTATATTTATCAACTTAAAATCAGGTCTTTAGTTGATACTGGAGTGGATATTAGTCCTGATGACCAGATTATAACTTTATCCACGTGCTCTTATGAATTTGATGATTTTAGAACTGTATTAGTTGCAAGGAAAGTAAGAATTAATGAAGACAAAAATGTCGATTTGAATAAAATAAAAGCCAATGATAATCCATTGATGCCCGAATGCTGGTATAAAAAATATGGGGGAGAAATACCTAAGTATGATGATTTTGAATATGCGTATAAAACTGGGAAATTAGACTGGGTTAAGGACTATAAACTTTACTAAATAAAATACAATATTTTATCTTTTTAAAAGAGGGACAATGCTAACTAATATAATAAGGGATTCTTAATTATCCCCCAATAAATATAATACAATTTATCGGGGGAAGTTAATTTAATTATATTTTTATGAAAATCACCACTTAAATTCAATAAAATTTGAGTACCTATATTTATTTATCACGGTCGTTTTGAATTTTTTCAACGAACTCTAAAATTTTCTTTTTTACTATTGAATTTAATATTTCAGCACCAACTTTTTTGTCTTCCTCCAAGGAAGAACTACTATCTTTTTTCTCATCAGATTCTCTGCCCAATAACAATCACCCCAGTATTATCTTGGTCTAGCGAAGTAATATTATTCCCCAATTTTTAATAACTTTATTAAAAAATTCTTTATATTTCTAGAGGATACTACAAGATTCCTCATACTAATAATTAATTCTATTATTTATCCCTATGAATGTCAAGTATTGAATTTATAGTATTTAATTATTTTTGTTTAATATTAGAGTCAGAGTGGAATAAAAATTTTCATGCATATAAAAAAGAAAAATCTACTAAATTTTTTGTATATGAAATTAATTTAGAAAAATAAAAATATAATAATATCTGGATTATTTTTTGTAGAAGTACATAAAACCTGCACCAGCTGCAAAGCCGACAGCCGTAGCCGTACCCAAAATAGCCCATGAAATAAGCGTTGCTTTCCGTTTGGAATTACCAGGAAGATCGTAGATAGTAGTATCGCCTGTTAGGTCTTCTATAGTAGGACCGGGAGTCCTGTTATTTTCTTTTTGGTCGGGCATACTTCCGCCGGAAATTTCGTTTAGTTGTGTAACACCAAGTTTTATCTTTTTTTCAGTTGCATATTCTATTAACCGGTTAAATAGTTCAGCATCTTCGTCCGTATATTCTATACCTTTTTTTGACAAGATAGATTTAATTTTATTTATCCTGTCCTCTTTTACTGTGCTACTAATATTATTTTGGATTTCTGAGATTTCATTTTGGAACTCTTTATTATTATGCAAATCTACAATTTTTTTTTCGTTTGGAGTCAAATCTTTTAGAGGCTCATTTGTGTTCATAAAATCATCTCCTTTATACAATTGCTTGTGATAAATCCAGCGGTCGGAAATATAATTAATATTTTAAATATATAGTGCGCTTATATTTAATAATACCACTTAAAACTAAAAAAATCAAATATTTTTATGAAATTTCTACATTGATTAAATATTTTCCATATGCCCAAACATCATTATAATTTTTCGCTGTTATTTTGGCTGGTACTTCCATTGCTCCGCTTAAATCACTTTTGCCTTCTAAATCTATTTCTAGTGATATATTTTCTGTATTCATGTATTTTATACTGTTAGACGGTCCAACTAATTTTACTTCTATCTTATCTGTATATGCTTTGACCGTTTTCCCTTCAGGAACATTAGAGAATGATATCTGGTCTACCCAAAATGACCGTTCTTTAAATCCTGTAGTGTTGATAGAGACTTCTATGGAGTAAATATTATTTAAGCTCCGGCATCCGTTTGGAAGGTTAACCTGCAAATCTGTTTTATTTTTTTGTACATTTAATTCACTAAAATCTATGGGGTCAAGCTCGATGACATCAATTTCACTAATTTGGTCTTCCGGTCCTGCGATTTCGAGCGTAGAAGGTTCAATTTTAACTATATCTGGATATAAGCTGAGACCTTTCGGCATATGTTGAAAATTTGGTTTTACAGACAAACTTTTTTTCATTAAAACAGGGATAGTAATGTCAACTTCTTTTACTGTGGATGATATTGTTTCGCTTATAATTTGTTCTCCGTATGCATCATACATAACGAGCGGAAATTTAGCTGTAAAAGTGCTTTGCAGTTCTTGCTCAATTTGTCCTTTTACACAAATCTTTTTTATCTTTGAAATTTCTGATTCAGGTCCAGCAAGAACTACTTTTGAAGATGACAGAACTGTAGCTCCTAAAAAATAATTTGGATTTGCAGAAAAATCAATTTCCGGTTCGATATTAAATTCAGCTTCACGGTATCTATCTACCATTATTGTCACAAAATTAGGCTGTACACTTGATGCAAATTCATAATTTGAGATAAGACCAGTTTTTTTGGCCGATAATTCTAAAGTGTATGTTCCGGGAGAGGTTATTGTGCTTGCTGCCTGAGGGACTGTAATTAATATGTCGTCTTTGCTGACTTGTCCGACAATAAGTTTGTTTCCAGTAATATCAATCTGAGCTTTTATATTTTGCCCACTGAATATTTTGAGCCCATCTTGTATTGCACTGTCTGAAAGACTTATGCTTACAGGTATATCGGATATAGTTATAGGAGTGCTGTCAGAGTCGCCTGCACTTACACCAATCCATACTACCAGGGAAACTAATACAGAAAATAAGAATATTAATTTATTATTGTAAAAAAGCCTGTTGAAGTTTACTCTATTTAATTTTCCCCTAAATAAATCCAGGTATTTTTTCACCTGCAATCACCTTGTTTCCTAAATTAAGGCAAATTTATGCCTTATTATTGTCTTTATTTTTTTTAAAATTTGCCAAAAAACTTTTGTAGGAGATATTGTTTTGCAAAAGAAGATTATTAAGCGTCTCCTTTAAAGTTTCTTTGTTAAAATCTTGCTTGAGTTTTCCATTAACAGCAATAGAAATGCTACCTGTTTCTTCAGAAACAACAACTGCTACAGCATCAGAATTTTCACTAATTCCAATTGCGGCGCGGTGTCTTGTCCCTAATTCATTGCTTAAATTTTCATTTCTAGTCAAGGGAAGGATACAGCCACCAGCATAAAATAGCCCATCTTTTACTATCATAGCTCCATCATGCAGAGGTGCTTTATTGTAAAAGATGTTTGATATTAACTCAATTGAAGGTTCAGCTTTAATTACTGTTCCGGTGTCTATTATTTCTCCGAGTTTTGTTTTTCTTTCAAAGACAATTAGTGCACCAACTTTTGCTTCTTGGAAAATCAATACAGCATCTACTATAGTATTAGCTACATTTCTTATTTTTTGTATATATGTATCCTCATCTCCAATCATGTAATTTAGTGACCAGTAATTACCGATTTTGCTTCTGCCTAAATGCTCAAGTGCTCTTCTTAATTCTGGTTGAAATACGACCAATATTGCTAGAAAGCTAAATTGGAAAAAATTGCTTAGCAAAGTACTAAGCATACCAAGTTTAAATTGTTCTGAAATTGCATAAGCAATCAATAATATAAAAATCCCTTTTACCAGTTGTTCTGCTCTTGTTTCTTGAATTAATTTAATAAATCCATATATTAAACATGCAACTATAAGAATATCTACACCGTCTGATATTTTAAAAGTGTTCATTAATCCTACAGATGTATGCCATATTCCCATTAAAAAATCCATAATTTTCTTCCTTCCATACATGAGCTTTTCGCTTATGTAAGAAATATACCTAATATAAATGATTTTACCACTATATTTTAAATATTCAAGCGGAATTTTGTCACAAAATGTTTTAAACATTTTGGTATAGTCAAATAAATTTAAAAATTTTAGGGGGCTTTATTTTTATATGTCGACAAAAAACAAACCTAAAAACGCCTAAAAAGAGCCAAACTGATGGGTTGTTTCTTAGAGCACCACTAATTAAATTTATAAAAATTTGTTCAGTTTTTGAAGTTATTAATTATATAAACAAATATATAAAGGAAAATAAAAATTAAAGTCAAGATAACATACGTTAAGGGAGTGCTCTAAAAGAGGATATGATAACTGAAAGATTGGTAAAAATACTGCAAGCATTTTAGCGTAAAGCACCTCTTTAAATGCCAACTCAATAAAACCGATTTTATATATTTAACTTTATTATATCAACGCATATGGCACTCCCTGCGTTAATTTAGTAAAGAAAAGTTATTAATAATTGAAATTTTCTGTCCTTTATTTATGGTTTTTAAGATTCTTAGGAACTAAAATTTAAGTTTGAATTAAATTTTTTTATAGATTTGTTGTTTTCTTTGTCTCATTTCATTAAGTTTATCCTCAGCGATACCATAAGAGCCTAAAGTGTGAATCCATTTAGAGTACATTCCGTGGAAATCGCTGCCTCCAGTCATTAAGAGGTTATTTTCAAGGGCTATTTTAGAAAAGCTTGCTATTGCTTTTTCATCGGCAGTTGGATGCCAAACTTCTATCCCATCAAGCCCCATTTCGATAAAATCATTTATTTTATCCTCAATATTTGATTGTTTAGGATGGGCAAGAATAGCCAGTCCATTGGCTTCATGTATTTTTTCAATAACTTCTTGCACTGAAGGGTATTCTGATTTTAATGAAATCTCTAAACTTTTTCCAAAAAGCTTATCGAACAAAATTCCATAAGGCAAGGCGTAACCAATATCCATAATCGCTTGAATTATGTGGCTTGTAAATACGTTTGTACTTCCCTGAGC
>CATOLC010000001.1 GCA_951800855.1 uncultured Ruminococcus sp. | reverse complement strand
CACCATGAAGGCCGGATTTATCGTACAGAGAGCACGAGCGAAAGCCTTAATAAATCTTTAGATATAGCACTGGATCTGCTTGCACGGAAAATAGAAAAAAATAAAACAAAACTCGAAAGGTCATTTAGGGACGCCATTCCGAATTTTACTGAAGAAAGTATGGAAATTGATGATTATACAGAAAATAGAAAAGAAGAGTATAAAGTAACTAAAAGAAAAGCTTTTCCTGTAAAGCCTATGAGTACAGAAGAAGCAATCCTTCAGATGAATTTGGTAGGACATCAGTTTTTTATATTTAGGGATCAAGTAACCAATGAGATAAATTTGGTTTATAAGCGTAAAAATAATACTTATGGACTTATAGAACCCGAAAACTGAACCGGAAAGATGAACCGGAAAAGAAAAATATTTTGCGATTTTTGGGACTATTTAATTAAAAAACAAAAAAGCATAACTATCAGGTGGATATTTCCGTGATTTGTTGTGCTTTTTATTTTACATATTTTCAAGTCCTATATTTAATAAAATTTTTTCTTTTTTTTCATTCGTTTCGGACATTAAATCCGCAAGCCTATTTCGGTCTTTGTTTATTTTTGCGTCTAATTCTTTTATAATTTCTATTCTACTTTTATATACTTTAAAAAGCAATTTGCTAGGTGTATTTTGTTCACAGTTTTTAAGATATATTGTGCTGTATGCTTGAGTTTCTACTATAATTGAAAGGATACTTTTGCCGATAGAATCATAAATTTGTGTGTTTTTTTCGAATGTTTCGGCATCACCTTTTATAAGATGATTTTTTACTTTTTTAATAATTTTATCTGCTTCAGGCTCGCAGTTACCCAGAATTTTTGGAATACCGTGTACCCAAGGATGTTTATTGGGACGATAAACAAATTTAGGACTGATTTTAGTCGCCTCAGATTTGAGTTGTTTAGCCAATTCTTTGGCGTTTAATATTCTGCCTTTTTCTTCTGAAAATTTTAAAGTGCTTTCATTTAGCTCTTTTTTTAGGTAGACTATATTTGTTTTGCTTTCTTTTAGTTGAGAATTAAGTTTAACTAAAACTTCTTCATTATTTTTGAGCCTAACTTTAGTATTTTGTATAGTATTTTCGAGGGATGAATATTTAAAATTCAACGATTTTAGTATTTCAATTTGTTCTTTTCTATTTTTGGAAATATAATTTATCTTAAAAAACTTCATCAATTTTTCCAAAAAATTTAAAGGAGCTTCACAAGCTATAGAGGTTTCTTTAATAGATTTGGAAGTTTCTATGATCCGTTTTTCAGAGCGCTCTATAGAGTTATTCATAGATTGGTTTTCACGATTTGTCTGTTTAATTTGGGATTTTAAATTTTCATAGTTTTTTTCTAATAAACTTAATTTATTTCCTAAAATTTCCATGCTTTTTTTGTGTGTTTTTATTTCTCCGGGCTTTGTATCGGGCCGAATCCAGCTTTTAGAGATTGTAAATTTACCGCAAGCTTCTAACTCTTCCGCAAAAATATCAAAAGCTTCAGCTGCCTCATGGAAAATAGTCGCAGCATCTTGTGATTTTTTAAATATAGCACTGGCTTTTATATCTAAATTACGTTCTTGCTCAGCAAGTTTAAAAACTAAATCGGCTTTGCTAAGACCATTAATCAGATTTTTAAATTTTCCTAAAAATATTTCAAAAGGAGGAGAGTAATCTCCTACTAAATCATAATTTTCTTCTAATAAAGAAAAAACTTTTTTAAGGATAGAGTTAGTAATATGGAGCCCAGATGTGTTTTTAATATTTTGTTTTCTATCAATTGGAAAAATAAGAGATTTAGATGTACGGTCTAAAATTTCCGAAATATTGGAATTTATGTTGTCAACAAGCTCATCAAGATTTTGAGTGCTCCATTGGGGAAGCCCATTTACGTTTTTACCCAGTTTTTCCATACCATTTTGTATGTCTTTTATAGTTTCATTTTCAAGGGTAAAAATAAATTTTTCCATTTCTTTTTTTATAGAACCAAACGATGGAATATTGCTAAAATTTTTAAATATGTCTAAAAATCTGCTAAATAAGTTATAATTCTCTTTAGAATAATATTTTCCATATATATTGTAAGACCGTTTATAATCTCGATAAAAATAGATATGGTGTTTTAAATTTGACAGGAGCTTTATTTTATCCAGCCGGATATGTTCTTTATCATTTTGATGTTTGTATATACATTGATGTTTGCCGAACCTAAAAGGGTAATCTTTTTGTATTAATTCTTTTTGCGATGAACAAGCGATTTCTCTTACTAGAGAAATTATTTCGTCTGGACTTTTTGAAAATAAATATGCCCATGACTCTGTAGTAATTTTATATGAATTCCAATTTTTTTTGATTTCAAGCTCTGCAAACATCAAATCTCGGTTGAAAGGAGTATATTCTATTAAATTTTTAGTGCACTCCAAAGCTGCGTTTAGCTGTTCATTAATTTTAAAATATGTTGATTCAGAAATAGCTCTTTTAATGTCAATGAGCCATTCTTTACTGCAAGAGCGATGCTGAATTTCTCGTAAGGTTGATGTGCCTAAAATAGGGAAAATTTTCACCACTTTTTTAAAATCATTTATCAAATCCATTTACAAGCCATCCCTTTTATCTATTTCTCTCTCGCAAAGCATTATTATAAACTAAAAATATTTACTTGTCAATATATAATTGTACATATAATACATATTAAGCTTTGTTAAAAAATTATTTGAATATTTCTTGCTCTTCAAAGGTCATTTTAACAAATAGTGGCTTTGTAAAGCCCAGAATGAAGCATAGTTTAGAGATTATGATTGAAAATTATTTTTTTACACTTATTTAGAGCATTTTTTGCACATTTTTAAATTTAATAGTGTAATTTTTTTGGAGTTTTATGTCGATTGGGGATTTTTGTTTTATGATAGTGTTTCCATGTTTTCTTTCTGTGATACTCACAATGTAGTTTTTTACTCTCCTTTAAGATACCACAGATTTTTATATAATTTTGTTTGTAAACTGAGAAATTTATGAAAGCTGGGTCCGGGCAGCAGCCCGGTCGTTTAGGTGGGGGTGCGAAGGGGGAGGAACCGAAATCTGCCCCCTAGGCTTTTTGGGTTTTAACCTTTTTTGGGGAGGAAAGAATCTATGCTATTATAAACAATAAGAGACATAGAAAAAATTTTTAAATTTTGTTGAGACTATTATTTTTAATATGATTTAATTATAACAAAAAGGTATTAAATATAACTTCTATTGAAAAAATATATCTATGATAAAATATTTATATTGACCTGAAAAGATAAAAAGAGGTGTTTTTATGCTTACCTTTGAAGAAATTTACGATAGGTTAGCAAGGGCTGCAAAGGAAAAAAGGCTAGAAAAAGAGATAGATTTGCTTGAAATGGAAGGATACAAAAAAGGGCAACTGGATTGTTTGCTTGAACCTGATAAGTATGCCCCGGTTGTAAAATGGGAAAAGTGCAACTGTGGAAAGGAAAAGGGACTTGGCTGTTTAGATGTTTGTAAGTTTGGGGCTTTGGGTATAGATGAAGACGGCAATATAAAGATAGACAAAGCAAAATGCATAGGATGCGAGGAATGTGAAAAATATTGCAAAGAGAAGAAATTTAAAATAAATAAAGAACTCATACCGGTTTTAAGAGCTCTTGTCTCAAAAAATGCACCAATTTATGCAATTGTTGCACCGGCGTTCATTGGTCAGTTTGGCGAGAAAGTATCTTCTGGGCAAGTCAGAGATGCTCTCAGAAAAATTGGTTTCACTGGGATGATAGAGGTTTCTCTTTTTGCTGATATTTTGACTTTAAAAGAGGCTTTAGAATTTGACAAAAATATAAATACTAAAAAAGATTTTTTACTTACAAGTTGCTGTTGCCCGATATGGCTCGCAATGATTAAAAGGTCTTATGGGGAATTAATACCACATGTTCCCCCGTCAGTATCACCGATGATAGCTGGAGGAAGAATCATAAAAGAATTTCATAAAAATGCTAAAGTTGTTTTTATAGGGCCATGCCTTGCAAAAAAATCTGAAGCACGTGAACCTGATGTGATAGGGGCAGTAGACTATGTTTTAACGTTCCAGGAGATAGATGAACTTTTTAAATTAATGGATATAGATATTAATAAATGTGAGAAATGCACAAAAGAGCATTCATCTGCATCGGGTAGAATGTATGCAAGGGCAGGGGGAGTAAGCGAAGCTGTTTTTAAAACCTTAAAAAGGGTAAGAAAACATAGCAAAATTGAATTACATGCAAGGAAAGCAAGTGGTGTGCCTGCTTGCAAGAAAATGTTGGACGAGCTTAAAAAAGGAAAATCAGACGGGAACTTTTTTGAAGGGATGGGATGCGTTGGAGGATGTATAGGAGGGCCGAGAGCAATTATAAAAAAAGAAACCGGTCAAAAAATGGTCGATGATTATGCCGAACGAGCTGTATACGAGACTCCAGCCGACAATCCTTATGTCCTTAGAATTCTTCATAAACTAGGGTTTGCTAGCATAGAGGAACTTTTGGAAGACAAGAGAATATTTACTAGAAATTTCAAAAAATAGCAATAAATGTGATAGTAAATACTGTTTTAACAAAAGATTTATAAATAAAAACACAATACAAAAATAAATAAATATAAAATATATTGAAAAAACCGATATAAGTTGTTATAATAGAACAAATATATCGAGTTTTCTATTTTTAGGGGGTAATAAACTCATGAAGAGTTATAACAGACAAAAAATAAAGTTTACATTTAAAAAAGGATATATTTTTATATTCATTTTGTGTTTCGTTTCGGCTTTTATGTTGATAAATTTAATCAGTGCAGCCGATACGGACCAGATAAATATAGCTATTCCAAGAATAGAGGGTGTGGACTTTTACAGAGTTTCCGGCGATACTCAAACTAAAATTAATATTTTATCTTCCACTAAAAATCTTTCATTTTCTGAAACCGAAACACTTAACCTTAAAGTTGAGATTGATGATAATCAATATTTTTCGGGAGCAGATGAAGCAGATAGGGAAGAGGTAAAGAAGGCGTTTTCTCTTACTGGAGGTTTGACTTTTGAATCTGAGCCTGTTTTTGAAGATGGATATTGGGATTTAAAAATAAAAAAATCAGAAAACGGAAATTTAATTGAAGAAAATGCTTTAAAAATTAGCCTTAAAGAAAAACAAAGCTTCTTTTTTGAATTTTTAAACAGTGACGGAATAAGTTTTTTTTCTGAGGATGGTGAAGAGGAACTAGGCGGTACAATTAAAACAGTAAGAGAAACACAATCTTTTGAGTTTATGGTTAAACTTGATACCACCAAGATAAATATAACCAATCCGGAAAATTTTGAGATATCTGCCGGATATAACACTTGTAATCTGGAATATATTTCTAAGGATTCAGGGGTATACACTTATAAAGCAAAAATAGATAAGATTATTGACAGTGCTCATATTGAGGCAGCAGAGCTTATTAACATTACTTTGGAAGAAATACAAGGGATTTCTTACTACTCAGATGAAAATTGCAATAATAGGATTGCTGATAATGTCTCTAAAGTTTTTGCTAGGGGCTCTAAGTTTGAATTTTATATTTTAATAGATTCCAAGGTGCCTATTAACACAGCAGCCCAAAATGAAACCTACAATGAGGAGAAGATAGAATTTCATTTTAGCAGTAATGAAACTAAAACTGAATATTTAGGAAACGATATTTCGAAAGGGAGAAAATATAAAATTACTTTAACTGATGTAAAAATCAGTGCTTCTACTTCAGTAGTGGGACTTTATAAAATTTGGTTCCAGCCTAAAGCTTTGGGGATAACATACGCAGAGCGTTCGACAAGAGATAGTAATGGATATCTGCAGACAAAAGGAGCTCAGATAGACAAAGAAAACCAAAAGGTATATAGGTCTGTGGGGATAAAATCTACTTATGAGTTTGAAGCACAGCTTGATTATAAAATATTTAGTGAAGATGACCAGATTGAGTTTTTAACGGATAAAACTGCCATGGATACGTTTTATCAAATAACAAAGAGAAGGAGTACGGAACCCATTATTTATGAGATAACACTCAGCGACATAGAAGCCGACGGAGAAATACGAATGAATTATTTGACAGCTGGGTTTACTCCTTATAATGGAATAACATATTACCAAGTTAACGAGGCCGGAAATCTTGAAAAGATTGAAAATAATCAATATTTCTCTGTTAAAGAAACTCAGAACTTTATTTTTTATATGGGGTTTGATACCAGTAAAACTGTAGTTGGGGATAATCTGCTTACAATTAATGTTAACGCAGGGGGCAACAGTACTAAGACAAGTTTGGCAACTAAATATGGAACTGAAAAAGAGAAAGTTTTTATGGTTACTATAGTTGGTGTAACGGAATCATATATACTCGAGGTACCAGATCTTTTGACTTTTGATTTGAATAATAATTTTGAAAACCTTACATTTTGGAATGCCCGTGCTTATACTGAAGTGCCTGATACCCCAATTACAGGGGCTGCTCTTAAAAAAACTGTTATTAAAGGCTCTGAATACACTTGTGTTGCGAGACTGCTCAAAAGCGAAGTGTGGACAGAAACAAATGCAAATGATGGGACAGGAACAATGAGAAGTCTCAGATTTGAGTTTGGGGAAGGCAACCCTACCAAAGTGGAAAAATATTATGACAGAGACAACTATGTTTACTACAATGTTACCGGGACGATAAATAACAGCGGAAAAGTGGCGCTGTATGATGCATACACAGTTGAGTTTGAAGAAACCGGAGCTGAACTTGGGTTTACCTATAACAACAGAGGACAATCAAAAATTAAAGGTCATGGTGATTGTACTTTTGACATTACGGAAAAAACTACCGGTGCAAGTACTAATCCTTCTCCTGAGTTTTTTATAAATGGAGAGTCTGATAATGAGAAGCTGACGGTCAGCGAGAGTACCTATACAATTAAAAATATTTCAGAAGATACTGTGATTACACCCGTAACCAGAGAGATAAGCTATTTGCCGAGCGGACAAGGGTATACAATTACTCCAAAGGCAGGTACTCCAATTTCAAATGGTGATGGCTCAGCAACAATTAAAGTTGCAAAGAATTTAAATCTTCAATTTGATATTAAGTTAGATAACAGTGTTGTGAAGCTTACCCAGAACCAAATCAATGCCATGCAGTTTAGGTGTGGAAATAACACTGTAACGATTAATAGTTGGCCCACTTCAACAACGGGGTGGATAACCTTTACTGTGACTGTAAATTGTATAGAAGATGGGACTCTTTCGGTTGGAAAGGCGATTTTGTTCCCAGATATCTATAACGTAAATTTTTATGAGTGCAAAGACAGTGGAACTTCTTATTCTCTTGGAGAGCAAATACAAAGCGGTTCTCAAAAAGGCTTTATGCCAGGGGATATGTATATGTTTTTTGTAGAAATTGATTCTTCTGTGGCCGTACCCGATTCTCCGCCAGAAGATTTATTTTCCATGGCGGGAAACACGATGACTTATAAAGGCACCATAAAACCCAGTAATGCAGGTGACAATAAGAAATACTTTTGCTATAAAATTGAAAATATTGCATCCGATTCCAGTTTGGTTTCGAAATACCTTTTCACAGTTGACCTCCCGGTTCTAAATAGTATTTATTATTACACAGATAGAGATGCCAACAGTGAGTTTAGTGGGCAGATGTTAGATAACAAATTTACTGTATATAAAGATCAAAATCCTAAATACAAATTTTATGTGCATTTTGATGGGGTGGGTGCTAGAGGAACCATATCATCTGCCGATACTTCTAAGCTAGAAATAAAAACAGAAGAGCCTGATAAAGCAGATTATACTATTGTAACGGTAGACTCAATTACCTCAGCATCGTCTATCACAATAACTGATTGGGATGTTGGAAAGGTTTCTGTGGAGATGCCTTCGGTCGAAAAATGCTTGAAAACACTAACATATTCCTATAATTCAGAAGAGTTTAAAGATGGAGACGGATGGACCATTGATATGACCTATGGAAGCGAGTTAAAGCTAAGATTTTCTTTCAAAGCTGACGCAGAAGGTTATACTAATTTGTATAAAACTTTGTATAGCCAGATAAAAGTTAAAGTATATAAAACAGATGATTCAGCTTCCGCAGATGCATCCAAAGTTCTTTTGAAAACTTTATCAATAAGAAATTTAGACCAGGACGCCAATGAGTTTATTGTTCCGAACATAGAATATGAAACGGAAAGCTATAAACCTTATTGCGATGTGTATTTAGAGATTGAAGGAATAAAAGAGGATATTTATGATGTAAATATTGTTTCAGGCGATAACAGTTTCCTTGATGAATTTGTAAGTATTTCTAGTATAATTAAAATTAAGAAAATTGAAAATGAAACAGGAAAACCGGTAGATGATAAAGAGGTAGAGGTTCCGTTCTCAATTTTCAGAAACGGATATTTGATGAAAAGCATAAGATATGGCGAGGAACTGAGATTTAAATGTGATTTTACCAACGGAGCGAACGATGAAGGAATTAAGTATAATTTATCTGAGTTAACTCTGACAATAGACCCATATGAGGGAGATTCCGGGGAACTAGATGCCGACGAAAATAAAATTTATTCTGCTGTGATAAAGACGAATTCGGAGATAAGTTTATCAGGAATAACAGGCAACAAATATGAGATAAATATTCCAAAAACTCCAAGTGTTACTGTAAAATATGTGATAAATTCAGAGTTTTTCCCAAGTGACGACCTTATATTAACTGCGGAAGATAACAAAATTTTAATTGCTCATGGGCAAAAAATTTTAATGAGAATTTCATCGAATGATGCAACTAAAAGATATATAAAAAAGGTCACAGCTAAAAATACCATGTACGGAAGTGATCCGGAAACACTTTATGATGCCTTAGCGGACCAGAATGAAGTAGAAGTTTCAATTGAAGAAGTTATAGGGCATACGGACTTATCTATAGAGGTGTCCGTACTTGAGTATGAAATATTTATATCGCTTCGGGAAACAGATGAAAATAATAATGAAACCTATCTTTATCCTGATGTGGATAAATTATATATTTATGAAAATAATACAGGGACAAGTTTGAATGTAGCCACAAGCGATGACGGTGAAGAAGAAAAAGCAAACTATGTAAGGTATACTATGGAAGTAGGCAAAGACTTTGACTTTAAGATTAGTTTAGATTATAAGTATAATAAATCGAATATTGCAGTGTCGTATAAATCTTTGAGCAGCGGAGAATTCGGTTCAAGCTCAATGATACATCCAGAAAAAGAAGTGTATTCTTTAAAAATAGACCAAAGTTACAGAATATTTATTGATAATGTTAAGATAAATGTTTATGATGTTGAATTCCCGCAACCGTCTGAAGAAATTAATTTTCACAGAATTAACGTAACCTCAGATGGAAAAGAAGAAACGTATCCTTTACCCATGAACGGAGTACAAAAGTTTGAACACGGAGAAACTCTGTTGTTCTGTTCAAAGATAAATGCAGGATATGAACTTGCCGGGGATTCAGTAAAAGCAAACGATGAACCACTCAGGCTAAAAAACGGAAGATATGAGCTTGCAAATATTTCATCTGATATAAAAATAACTGTAGATACTTTAGATAAGATAGAATATACCATTACTTTCCCGACAACTATAAACGGAGTAGGTTTTATTGATACTTATGGGATAAGCCTTACCTCTAGCAAGAAAAAATTTGGTGAAACCATGAGCTTTAAAATTATGCTTGATTCCCAGTATAGCCAAAGTCTGAATAATGTCAGGGTTTATGCAGTACCGGCAGATACAGATTGGGAAAACTCGGGGTATAATCCAGCGGCAGATTCCACGGCAATTTTGCTTTATATGGATGCGGCCTCAAATTATAATTTAACATCTGTTTCCAGGGATTCTGTTATTGTAGTCACTGGCGTAGAAAAGAATAAATATTTCATAGATTTACCTCTTTCTGAGGAAGGGATTTCTTTCTATGTGCCGGTTAAAAATAGGTTTGACGAAATTGAACAAATTGAAGTTACAGAGGAGAATGAAAAAGAGCTGTCAGTCTGTGTGCAAGGGGAAAACTTTATGTTTTCCGTAGTGGCTAAGGCCGGATATGATGTTTCACAAATGCTTCTTACGGCAACTGTTACCGGAGCTACTCTTGAGAACACTGTAGAAAAACTTGCAACAGGGTATATTATTCAAGAGGTTAATTATGATTATACGGTAAAGGTATCTAACATACAGGAAAAATATCATACAGTTATAATAAGTGGCGATAACGTAGAATGCAGAATTAATCCTAGCTCAGCGGAGACGATTAAAGGAGGCTCTGTGCAATACGGAATAGGAGAATTTAAGTTTTATGTTACGCCAAGTGAAGGATATGTATTCGATGATGCTGGGCTGATAGCACTTGCACAGCCTCTCGACAGAGCAAAAATAGAAGTTCCAAAGTTGCTTGAGGACGGTAGTTTGGACGGGCCTGTAGTTGTAAAAGAAGTGACCGGGGATATTAATTTGATGCTTAGCGGGGTACATGCACAGACTTTTAATGTGACTCTGCCGGTAGGGACCGAAGGAATTTCCTTTATGTATGTTGGTGAAGAAAGCTCAGATATAACCGCAGATTCATTTGAACTTGGCAGTACAAATATTGTGGATATAGGAAAGAGTTTTAAATTTTATATAAAGCCAGATGCGGGATATGATATTTCTAATATATCGGTAAGCACAGGACCAGGAGAATATATTTATCCTTTGGCGGGAATTTATACAATAAGTAATGTAAGAAAAGATATTGATGTACAAGTGGAAAATGTTGATTATTCTAAATACAATGTTAAAATACGTGGGGATAATATGACTTTTTATGAACCTAACGGATTATTTCCCCAAAGTGATTTTACAGTCCCCTATATGGGCTCTACAGAATTTAGAATAGTAGCAAATACTGGGTATGAGGTAGATATGAATGATATTTATTTCTCTGTGGGAGGAAAAAATGTTGTTATAGACAGCGGGAACCAAAGTACAGTTTGTATAGACAGAACTGACAAAGAAAACGTTTTTAAGCTTTGGAACGTTACAAGTGACACGTCTATAAATGTTTCCGGTGCAAAAAAACAGATATATATCTTGAGTTTTCCTACAGACATAAAGGGAGCCATTTTAAAAACCCCTCAAGGAGAAGATATAAAATCAGAAGAACGAGTAGAATACCTTTCGAATTTTGATTTTGAAGTAATTCCTGATATAGGCTATAACGTAGATTCAGTAAACATAACGCTTTATCCTCCCGAAAATGGAATAGTAAAGCCGATGAATGGAGGATATTCAATACAGTCTATTACGGGTAATATAACTGTTTCGGTTAGTGATGTAAAACCTAACGAACATACAGTGTACTACAAGGGAGTAGGTGCTGATTTTTACAGCACGGAAGGATTTGTGATACAAAGTGCCAGTGCTTTTTTTGGGGAAAGCAATGTGTTTTCCATAAAAGCAACGCAGGGCTATGATCTTTTAAGAGGGTACGATATTTCTATAACAAATACTTCAGGAGCAAAAGCAACCATCCATTTCCCTGCAATTACCGATGAGGATGCTTCCAGTGCGCAGACAAGTGCAAAGTTGCCGGACGGAAGTGAAATTTCAGAATCAGCTCGGTTCACTTACACGGTTTCAAATATTCAAGGGGACTTGGTGGTGACGATTGAAAATGTTGGTAAAACGGAACACGAGATTAATTTTCCGACAAGTGTGGTGGGAATTAAATTCAAAAATGAAGAAAATCAAACTATTACTTCAGCAAACGTTCTTCATGGAGCAGATTTTGTATTTAGGATTGTTGCCGAAGAGGGATATGATATATCAAATATTGTTGTAAGTGCAAATTTTCAGACTATTGATTTTACAGACGGAAAGTATACCTTGGAAAATATTACTCAGGATATAAGCATTGATGTGTCGGGTGTAGTTTCCACGAGAGTTTATATAAATTTAAAATATGTTCCTGGTGTTAATTATATGGATACGAATGATTTGCCTCTTTCTACTTTGGAGAAAATACCGGCTAATCATGGCGATAGTTACAGTTTTAAAGTAAGTCTGGATGATGCTTATTCTAAGTCAAAAGACAAAATGAAAGTTTCCATAAATTCTGAAAATTCAGTTTTATCTTTTGAAAGAGGAATTTACACAGTTTCAAATATAATAGAGGATATAGAAATTACAGTGTCTGATGTGGAAACAAACACCTATAACGTGAACTTAACGGAGACAACAGGTGTTAGATATAAAGACCAGTTTGGGACTGGAGAAATAAAGGGAACACAGGTTGTTAAATATGGCGAAGACTTCAGATTTATTGTGGATTCGGCTGAAGGATACGACCTTTCTGATATTGAAGTATCGGTCAAGGGCGATTCAGGACAAAGAGTTGCTCTAACACCGGTAGACAATGTTTATACGGTTCCGTATGTAACGATGGATTATACTGTAGTGGTAGAGAAAGCCAAAAAAGAGGTATATACTGTGGAAATACGCCTTCCTGAAGGGGTTACTCTGGTGGATTCTCAAGGCAGAGATATGGAAACAAGGCAAAGTGTGGACCATGGTGCTGACCTTACATTCAGATTATCTATCGCAACGGCATATGATAAATCTGTACCGGTTGTAACAGTGAAAGGAAGAACAGGAGAGGTTGCACCAGAAAATAATTTATATACGATAAGAAGTATTACAGGAGATACTATTGTAGAAGTAGGAAATATCACGAAAAATACGTATAAAGTTAAGTTCCAGGCTACAGAGGGGGTGGTGTACCGGACTGAAAAGAACAAAGATTTTTCAGGATATTTAGAAGTTGAATATGGTGGAACCCTGAATTTTAAAATTGTTATGAAGGATGAATATGATGCTTCACAGATAATGGTACTTTTAGACGGAGATAAAGTTTTAGCAGAAAACGGAGGAGTATATCAGATTATAAGTATAAGTGCAGACTGTGAAGTAAGTGTTAAGTATTCAGAAAAGAATGTGGAAGAGTATGTAATAGAAATGATAGATGCACTTCCAAGCAGTATTACTACAAGACAACAGGCTGACCAGGTAGTAACTGTAAGCCGTGCGTTTAATTCGCTTCCGGAGGAAAGGCAAGCTCTCGTAACAAACCTTAGCAAACTTAAAATTCTTCAAACCCAAGCTGCAGATGTGCACCATGAATCGAACGATGTAGAAGTAAGTGGAGGCCTTGATTGGAATATTAAGGTAGTTGTTACGCCTTTGGATGGAGACGCTGAGTCAGTAGGTAGGATAAAAGCAGCAATGCAAAGAAAAACCATGATTTCACACTATGAAATTTCTTTGGTAGATACATTAAGCGGTGCAAAATATGAACCGGAGGATAACACAACAGTTTCAGTAGTGGTTCCGTGTGAAATCCCAAAAGGTTATATGAATCCAGTGATTGTCCACGAAAAGGAAAGTAAAAGTATAGAGTATCTAGATGTCCTTATAAACAATGGATATGCAAAATTCGACACAACGTCTTTCAGTATATTCGGCTTAGCTGCAAAGCGCATACCCAACTATGTGGAAGAAACTAACGAAATAACAGTCTCTTTAGGCGGACTTACTGATGATGAAGAAGAAGTCAAAAAAAGTTTAGCACAAAATTTATCATCGCTATTGGAGGAGGACCCGCAAGTAAACCTTACTGAGGGAAATATTTCTGACAAAAAAAGTGGAGCTATAATAGATGATACAGATGGAAATTTCTTAAATAAAATTTTGAATTGGATAGTAACTCATGAACTTTTAGTTACGATGATTATGATTTTGCTCTTTTCGATTTGGATATTTATTATCCTTGGGCGAGAAAAAAAGAAAAATTCATAAAATACTTGAAAAGATTTTTATTTAAATATAAAATATAAAATATATAATTTTATTCAGGAGGAACAGTATGATATCCGCAGGTGATTTTAGAAACGGAGTAACTTTTGAACTCGATGGGAATGTTGTTTCAATAGTTGAATTTCAGCATGTGAAACCAGGAAAGGGGGCAGCATTTGTAAGAACTAAACTGAAAAATATAATTACAGGAAGTGTTGTAGAACGAACATTTAATCCGAACGATAAATATCCGGAAGCTTTTATCGAGCGCAAAGATATGCAGTATCTTTATAATGATGGGGACATATACTATTTTATGGATATGGAAACATTTGAGCAGACTCCTATAAATAAAAGCGTTCTGGGGGATAACTTCAGATTTGTAAAAGAGAATATGGAATGCAAGGTAATGTCCTATAAAGGCAATGTTTTTGGAGTTGAGCCGCCGTTTTTTGTTGAACTTAAAGTAACCCAGACGGATCCAGGTTTTAAAGGCGATACAGCTACTAATGTAATGAAACCAGCAGTCTTGGAGACAGGAACAAGCATAAAAGTTCCATTGTTTGTAGATGAAGGTGATACAATAAAAATAGATACCAGAACCGGAGAATACATGGAAAGAGCATAGACAATATTTTAATCTGCATTTTCACTATTAAAATAGGACTTGAAATTATATAGTTTAAAAATATTTTTAGGAGGAAACTATAATGACATTAAAGGAAAAAGCATCTTACGTAAAAGGTTTGGTAGAGGGATTTGACCTGGACAAAGATAAAAAAGAAAATAAAGCTCTTCTTGCCATAGTAGATTTATTAGATGACATATCGGAGTCAACTTTGGAACTAGAGAACCGTATGGATGATGCTGTGGACCAAGTAGAGGATATGGCAGATGAAATGGAAGAAATAAGCAGACGTATATGTAGATGCCATGGGGAAGATTCATGTGGTTTCCATGGAGAATCCGATAGCAGTGATGACGACTTTTTTTATGATGTTGCGTGCCCATATTGTAATACAACAGTCTGTTTGCCGGAAAGCAGAATTATTGATGATAGTTTCAGCTGTCCTAGTTGTGGTCAGGAGATTAAAATTGAAATTGCTAATTCTGATTCTGATGATAAGTCGGAGTTATACATTGAGAGCAGTACTTCAGAGGACTCTACAGACTCTAAAGATTAATAATTTTTAAAGTAATTTGAGATATATTATAAACTCCAAAAGTTCAGCTTAAGGTTTCTTAGCTGAGCTTTTCTGTATTTTTAAGAGTTAACTTTGATTTACAGAAAAGGAAAAATTATTATAATTTTCATAAAAATTATAATATTGCACTTGATATTTATAAGAATATAGTATAAAATATATCTGTATCATACAAAATTTGATATAAATATTTAAAAAGGAGTTGATCTTCTATGCAGTATGTATATAAAATAGGGGGTAACGCTGTCAAAGACATAGAAGTTAAGGATGAAGAGTATACAATTTATTTTAAAGTAATAGATAAACATGGATTCGACAAAGGAAAAGTGCTATCCACTTTACGGGAGCTCAAAAAGGATAAAACCCTTGAGCAGCCCGATAAAAATGAGACTATTTTCGGGGTGTTTGCGAAAAAAGTTGACACAAAGAATCCAAGAAATTTGTCGCTAGCTGATGCGCTGTCGAATACGGCAGACTATATGCACCAGGTAGAAGAAAAACTAAAAACAATCGGTAAGCGTCTAAAAAAGCTTGATGATGCCCTGTCCTATGAGAAGTTAAATATTATATATAAACAAGCGATGAATGAATATCAGGATGACCTTTTTCCAGAAAGAAAATAAAGACTAATAACTTGTGTGTTTGACTTTCCGAGCTTGGTATGGGCAGGTAATGATTTATATAGAAAGAGTTTCTTAGCTGAGCTTTTCTGCATTTTTAAGAGTTAACTTTGATTTACAGAAAAGGAAAAATTAATACAATTTTCATAAAAATTATAATATTACACTTGATATTTATAAGAATATAGTATAAAATATATCTGTATCATACAAAATTTGATATAAATATTTAAAAAGGATGTGTTATTATGAAATATGAAGCGCAAGCCAAAGGTAGCAAAGTTATTGTAACAATATCAGAGAAAAAGTTTTTTAATAAAGGTAAGGTTCTGAAAGCTTTGAGTACGTTATCAAAACAAAATCTTATTATTTTTGACGATTCCAAAAAGACGACAGTATTCGAGATATCGCTTCCTGTGATTGACGAAAAGGCTGGCGGTGGCTACCTTGAAGAAACTGGTGATGTTTCGAGGAAATGCCCTACGAAAATATATTTTAAGCCCGTGGTCGACAAATTAAAAAAGATTGGTGATGAGCTCGGTAAGATTGATGGCTCTCTGTCTGCTGTTAATTTGATGAACGCAGTTAACAAGGATGATCGAAGCAGTGCTATTGCGGCTGCTATGCGAGAGGGGAGTTTTGGGGGTAATTCGGTCTGGATCGACACGAAGAATTTTTAGATAAGTGAAATAACCTGAAAAAATTTGATATAAGCACTTGGAAAGGAGTTGGATTTCCTATGCACTATGGTCGTGTGACATATCGCAGACATTGCCTTTACGTGTTTTTTTTCGGTACCAATATTGGATAAGAAATGGACCGAGAAGGGTAAAGTATTAAAGGCTTTGGCAAAGTTAAAAAGGGACAAAGTTATAAATGTTCCTGAAAATAGAAAAACGATATTCACTATAAAAGTGCAAAAGCCTTCAGATGATTTTGCTGATGGTGATTGTATTACCTCGGAATGGTTTGAACCTATAAAGCAAAAAGTGATATCTATAGGTAACGAGTTGTCGAAGATTGACACCAATCTTGAGAGTTTTTGCTTGAGAAATGTGTTGACTTATGCTATACGTGATCTGTGGAAGGAAGTCTGCGGCCCAGGAATGAGGTTGAAAGAATGGAAAGAGTGGACAATAAACTAAGCCCGCAACAAGATTTGATTTCTAGTTAACGAATGCTTTGTGTTTGTTATATTTGAGGGCCTATGCTTATACTTTCTACGTGATTTGACTTTAAGTAGTAATTCTAAAAATCAGAGACCTTTTTGACGGGTCTCTATTTTTATGGGGCTCTTTCCCCTTTAACAAAAATTCAAAAAAGAACATATTTAAATTCTAATTATGTCAAGATTTACAATAATAATAGGATATTAAGTTGTAAAAGATAGAATTTAAGTAAGAAATTTTTTCACTATAAAGAGGAAGTTCATATTTATAAACTCTGCAAAAATAAAGATTAATGGACATAAAATATAAATATTTTACAAATTTTATAATATTTATATATATGTATCTATATTTTGAAAATTATATTAATTTATTCTTGATTTATTAGCACAATTATATTATTATACTAACTATAATAACTAAATGTTTTTATTTTATACTAATATAATACTAAAACGGAATAAGGAGGCTGGGGTTTTTGGAATTTAGTCACAAGACTGTAATGCTAAAGGAAACCTTAGACTTTTTGAATATAAATAAAGATGGAGTATATCTGGATGGTACAGCCGGAGGCGGAGGGTGTTCGGCAGAAATCCTTGCAAGGCTTTCCGAAGAAGGACAGCTTATATGCTTAGATAGAGACCCGGACGCATTTGATACATGTGTTAACCGTTTTAAAGACTATAAGCAAGTTAAGGTGCAAAATGTTAACTTTGTTTGTATGAAGGAAATTGCCGATAAATATAAAATAACTGGGTTTGATGGAATAGTTTTGGATTTGGGAGTTTCATCTTATCAGTTGGATTGTGCAGAGAGAGGTTTTTCCTATAATAAAGATGCTCCGCTTGATATGCGAATGAGTAAAAGTGGCAGAACAGCAGCAGATTTAGTAAACAGTTTAGATAAAGCGTCCCTTGGACATATCATAAGAAGCTATGGGGGAGAAAAATATTTTGAAAGAATTTCCAGGTCGATTGTTAATGAGCGTTCAAAAGGACCAATTTTAACTACGATGCAGTTAGCGGAGATAGTGAAAAAGTCAGTTCCAGCGGCCGAGAGGAGAGAGGGGAATCCGGCAAGAAAGACTTTTCAAGCTTTGCGAATTTGTGTTAATTCAGAATTGGACAACCTTTCTGAGGGATTGTGGCAGGCGTTTTCTTTGCTTAATCCTAAGGGGAGGCTCGCTGTGATTACTTTTCATTCACTTGAGGATAAAATAGTAAAAGAAGCGATGGCAAAATGGAGTCAAGGATGTATATGTCCGCCGGATTTTCCGGTGTGTACTTGTGGGAAAAAACCGCAAGCTAAAGTTATAGCTAAGTCTATTAGTCCCTCTGATGAGGAAATACAAGAGAACCCGAGGAGCAGAAGTGCAAAGTTAAGAGTTTGTGAAAAAATATAATAATATAATAGTTAAAATTAAGAAAAGAGAGAGTAGAAATTGAATAAAAAAAGGCAATTTATGGGATAAAAGACAGTTGTGGAGATGCGAAAATATGTATGATAAAAATATAGCCTATGATTTATCGTTATTCGACGAAAAGAAAGAAAAGAAAAATGTTGTAAAGCTTAATATTAAGAAAATCCGAGAAAAAAGGGTTTTGAAAGCAAAATTAGCTTTACTTGTAAGTGGGGCAACAATATTTGGATGTATATCTTTAGCGGCCGTAGTTTTTATAAGGGGACAAGCTTCTTTGAACGAACTTACGGCAGAAGAATCAAGGCTATCCAGAGAGTTACAAGAAAAAGAAAGCTTATGCATTCAGCTGAGTATGAAAAGAGAATCAGAAATTTCAAAAGATGCTTTGCGATCTAGGCTAAAAGAAAATTTTGGGATGATAGATAATAAAAATACTGAATACATAAATGTTATTAATACAAGCGATAATGGTGAGATAAAAGAAGATTTAAGAGGTTTTACATATATAAAGAATCAGTTTTCAAAATTATGGAATAACTTGTTTAGTTTTTAAATAAGTATTAGAATAGGCATTACAAGAGAGTTGAGAATTTAGCTTGACTCTTGTTTTTTAATTTTAATAATAAAAGAGAAATAGAGAATAAAGACTAAAAAATCAACGGAACTTAAATGGAGGTTAATAAAATTGGCAAAAGGAACGACTGTAAGAATGTGGAGAAGGAGCTTTGTTGTTCTAATTTTACTTTCTGTAATAGGATTTTCGCTCCTCGTATTTCGTCTTATTAAACTTCAGTTTATAGACGGAAGTGAACTTCAGACAATGGCATCGGAACAACAGCTTGCAGATACAAAAATAAGTGCACAAAGAGGAACTATATATGATAGGAATATGAAGCCTTTAGCTCAGAGTGCGACCGTCTGGACAGTTGTTTTAGAACCGGCACATCTTAAAACACCTGAAAAAAAAGAGTTGGTATGTAACGGACTTCATGAAATTTTGGGAATAGAAAAAGAGAAACTTATGGAACTTGCCTCTAAACGCACATGTTATGTGGTAGCAAAAAAGAGGATAGAGAGCGATATTAAGGATAAAATAATGGCATTTAAAAATGAAAAAAAGATTTCTGGAGGAATCAGGCTCATAGAAGATTATAAAAGATATTATCCTTACGGCAAATTTGCTTCGTCAGTACTAGGATTTACGGGGGCTGATAGTCAGGGGCTTGCCGGTATAGAGTCCTTTTATGAAAAAACTTTAAAAGGGGAGGACGGACGTATTGTCACAGCGCAAAATGCAATAGGGACAAACATGCCTTTTGACTATGAGCGTTTAATTGCTGCGAAAAATGGAAAAAGTTTAAAACTTACAATAGATGAAACTGTTCAGAGGATTGCCGAGAAAAATTTGCGTGAAGGTATTGAAAATAATAAAGTAATGAACCGAGCTGTGATTATTGTTTTGGACGTAAGAACAGGTGAAATCCTTGCGATGGCAGTTGAAGATGGGTTTGACCCGAATGAACCGTTTAAATTAAAAGAAGAGGAACAGAAAAGGATAGATGAACTTCCGGAAGAGGAGCGTGCGAAAGCAAAAAATGAAGCACTTTCTAAACAGTGGAGAAACAAAGCTGTGAGTGATGTTTATTATCCGGGCTCTGTTTTTAAAATGGTTGTTGCAGCTACGGCTCTGGAAATTAATGCAGTTGATGAAAAGACACCGTTTTTTTGTTCCGGATCAATTAAGCCTGGCGAAGGGATTCGTCCTATAGGGTGCCATAAAAGAGGCGGACATGGGGCACAGACGTTTTTAGAGGCACTTTGCCATTCTTGCAACCCAGCATTTATTATGACAGGACAAAGGATTGGTGTAGAGAAATTTTTTGAATATTATAAACTTTTTGGATTTCATGAAAAAACTGGGATTGACCTTCCCGGTGAAGCATCTGACCTTTTTTTCAATGCTGATGGAAGTATGAGCATTACAGATTTGGCAGTTGCATCAATTGGCCAGAATTTCGGCATTACCCCAATACAAATGGTTACGGCAGCCTCTGTAATTGCAAACGGAGGTAAGCTTGTAAAACCACATATGGTCAAGGAAATACTAGATTCAGATTTAAAAGTTTGTGAAAATGTAGGTACATATGAGAAAAGAAGAGTTATTTCAGAAGAGACTTCAAGAAGAGTTATAGCTATGCTACATGAAAACGCAACGACCGGTTCAGCCAAAAATGCTTATGTTCCCGGATACAGAGTGGCAGGCAAAACCGGAACTTCGGAAAAAATTGGGCTCAGCGGGCCGGGACAAAAAGACTATATATCGTCTTTTTGCGGTTTTGCTCCGGCTGACGACCCAAAAGTTGCGATGCTTGTCTTTTTTGATACGCCTAAAGGAGATTTTTATTACGGTTCGGCCGTTGCTGCTCCGGTTTTCGCTAAAGTAATGCAAGAGGTTTTGCCGTATTTAGGAGTAAAAGCAGAGTTTACAGAGGAGGAAAAGGACAGATTAGAGGTAACAATCCCAGATGTTACAGGTAAAAAAGTATATGAGGCACGTGATGCGATTCAAGGGCTTTCTTTAGTTACTATTGTCCAGGGGAACGGAGACTCAGTAATTGAACAGCGCCCGCAGGCTTCCGAGTGCATTCCAAAAGGAGGTACAGTCGTTCTTTACACGGATTCGGGAAACAGCATAAATAGAGTAAAAGTCCCTAAGCTTACGGGGATGTCGTTTTATGGGGCAAGTAAGACAGCGTCTTTAGCTAATTTAAATATAAAAATTTCAGGTTCAGGGACTGCAAAAGAGGGTGCTGTTTCTGTTAGCCAAGATATCCCCGAAGGGACGGAAGTTGAAGTAGGGACAGTTATTACAGTTAGTTTTGTGCATAGTGACCAAGTGCGGTGATTTTTAAAAATTTCCACCGAAGTTTATTATTAGTTTTCCAATTTTTTGATGTTTTATGATTATTTCGAAGGTAAAACATATTTTGAATCAATAGTTAATTTATATTTTAGATTATTTTTTGTATTATTTTAGTAATTTTGAACCCCTTTTTTCATTTACTGTATTTATTTTAATGGCTGTTTTTCTGTATTAAATAATTGACGTTTTATTGATTTTGTGTTATGGTTTTATTACCACACAATAGAAAGGAGTCAATTATGAAGTTTAAAACTTTAAAAAGTTTGTTTTGTGGGAAGTTATTGGCAGGCACATTTTTAGGCATGGTTTTGAGTATGGGGGCTTTTTGCTCGGCGTATACGGTATCGGTGCGGGTTTTGCTTGATAGTGATAATTTTGATAGGGCAACCGGTACACTTAAAATTCCCGATGGCGCTACCGAAATAGAGGGGAATTGGGAGAAGTGGTATATTGCTCAAGATAAATGTCGCATTAGGGAGGTTATTATACCCAGCAGCGTGAAAACAATTGGAGGAGGTGCATTTAATGGTTGCAGCTCATTAAAAGAGGTAACAATACCCAGTAGCGTGACAACGATTGGAGAAAGTGCATTTTATGGTTGTAGATCTCTTGAAAAGCTAACAATACCCGAAGGCGTGACAACAATTGGAGAAAGGGCATTTTATGGTTGTAGATCATTAAAAGAGGTAACAATACCCAGTAGCGTGACAACGATTGGAGGAGAGGCATTTAGTGGTTGTAGCTCTCTTGAAAAGCTAACAATATCCGAAGGCGTGACAATGATTGGAAAGAGTGAATTTAGTTATCCAGGCTCATCGGGTCAAGGGGCATTTGATAATTGCAGCTCATTAAAAGAGGTAACAATACCCAGTAGCGTGACAACGATTGGAGAAAGTGCATTTAGAGAGTGTCACTCTCTTGAAAAGATAACAATATCCGAAGGCGTGACAGGGATTGGAGAAAGGGCGTTTCTGGATTGTAGCTCATTAAAAGAGCTAACAATACCCAGTAGCGTAACAATGATTGGAAGATGGGCATTTAGTGGTTGCAGCTCATTAAAAGAGGTAACAATACCCAGTAGCGTGACAACGATTGGAGGAATGGCATTTAGTGGTTGCAGCTCTCTTGAAAAGCTAACGATATCCGACGGTGTGAAAACAATTGGTGGATTTGCATTTAGTGGTTGCGGCTCTCTTGAAAAGTTAACAATATCCGACGGTGTAACAA